>JAGSHP010000094.1 GCA_029855925.1 Candidatus Thorarchaeota archaeon
CTCATACTCTCTGGCTTCTTCATAGACGTCGGTGTCATAGATGAGTTTCTTCCTCTCAACCAAGGACTGCGGTTGCTTATCGATACCGCATTCAAGGGTCTCAACCTCTTTCAGGTTGCAAGCCGAGTGATTCGACTCTTGGGTTTCTCGGTGATTGCCATGTTGGTTGCAACCTTTTTGTTCTCGCGAAAACCAACTCTCGGATAAACGGTGATGTAAATGGTCGTGTCAAGTGATGACTCTGAAAGTGCAAAGCGCCCCTCCTTTGTGGAAGAGGCATACTTCTCCGGTGCAAGAATTGCCGAGGCAATCGAATGGGTGCGGAGCCGTCAGGATAGAGAGATCCATTGTGAGATAGAAGGCGTGCTGGTCGGCTCGAAGGAGAAGGTAAGGTTTAGAGGGCGCGTGTTGCGTGCTCGAAAGGGCGTCCTCTCTCGCCAGATAGTCGTACTACTGGAGGAGGACCTTCGAAAGAGGAAGCGTGCCGAACTTGACAAGGTCCTGACTGTAGGTAGCAACACGACCACATCTCAAGATGTTGCAGCCGCCCAGATCACTCTTCAAAACTACCTGAAGCGTGACATGACCGGGGACCTCTACTTTAACGGATCCGAGCTGCAACAGGCAGCCAAGGAAGTGCAGAAGATCCTAAAGGCGCACAAGGTGACTTGTACCGTGTGGGGCGAACGTGCGTCGGACAAGACCCCTATAATGATTGATGGCATACTTGTGGGGAGTTCAGTTGGTCCCGCTCCCGTCCTCCCAGAGGGCACCCTTGAGGTCCGAGTAGAACCTGAGGGTTCTGTGGGAGAGTCCAAGATCTATCTCGTTGTTCAGCCTCAGTTCCTCTTCGGTCCGCGTTCTGACCCGAATCTTACAGTCATTGCAAAGAAGGTGTATGTCCGTCCCTTTGCATGGATTGAGGCTCCAGCCTACAGAAATGTTCTCGAGGCAAGGAATCTGACTGTCAAGATCAAGAGCGGGAAGAAGCTCATCGAGAACGTATCTTTTTCCCTCAAAGAGGGCGAGATGCTGGCAATCATTGGCGAGAGCGGCGCCGGTAAATCGACAACGGTGAAGGCGTTGATAGGGGACATTCCGAGTACTGGTGTTGCAAGGATTGCAGGAATCGACTCTCGCAATGCTCAGAAGGTTCGATACTTCTTTGGTTATTGCCCTCAAGACCTAAGCTACATGTACGAGACGTTCACACCGCTCGAGAACATCATCGCCTTCGGCAAGCAATATGACATTCCAGAGTATCAGCTCATCCGCGACGGCAAAACGCTTCTCAGGGACTTCGGGATCTTGGAGAAGGCGAACAGTACAACTCGGGAGCTTAGTGGTGGCCAGCAGCGTCGTGTCTCCATTGCTATCGCCTTGGTTCATCGTCCAAAGGTATTGCTTATGGATGAACCCACTAGCGGGCTCGACCCCGACAACCGAAACGAGCTCTGGCAGTTTCTTGACTACATCAATAAGGAATACGGGACCTCAATGGTTGTTATCACTCACTATCCCGTGGAGGCTGAGTTCTGCGATAAGGTCGCAGTCTTCCTCCGTGGCAAGAGCCTTGTGGCATTTGGTAAGCCCTCCAAGCTTAAGGCATCCATGCCCAATCGCGGGTTTGCTGTGGGGATTGTTCTGGAAGAGGTTGACCCCAGAGCACGCAAGATACTGGAGCGCGTTGAGGGTGTACAATTTGTGCTGCAGCGAGGCGAGCTGCTAAAAGTGTTCACCGAGGAGCCTCTTGAGACAATGGCGGAGCGGAGTCTGACAGCTCTCGAGGAGCACGACATCCCTGTGAAGATAGTAAAGACTCGTTCAGTGGCTGATATGGTCGACTACTATATCGCGATCACGCGCGGTCTGATCACCGGAATCATTGAGAAGTGATAATATGCTCATACAGCAAGAAAGGTATCAACTGCATCATGCTCGTTTCAGATTATTGAGCCTTTCACTAGTTGTGCTGATCACTCTCAGTATGTTTGCTGTTGTTCCTGAGATTCCCAGAGAATCCACGGATGTGTCAGGATACGATGACGTTGCGCCCATGGCAAAGATAGACGATAGGCTTCGTAACAGGACCGACTCTTCGGAGACCCTTGATGTCCTTGTCAAGTACGATGGTCCTGCTGGTGAACTCAAGGCAAAGGCCGCTGTCCTTGCAGCTGACAGCTCAGCGGATCTTGTTGAGAGCTATGATACAATGAACATGTTGCGAGTGAAGATGGTGGCCCGGTCAATCCCCTCTCTTGCAAGAAGCCCAGTGATTACGTCCATCTGGTCAAATGAGATCATGAATGTGACAGCGCCCCCGTCTATGAGTACCCCCTTCTCTGTGGCTGATACCAACTACACCCCTCTTGTGGATTTGATTGGTGCACGAGACTTTTGGAACGAGGGCTATAACGGCTCAGGGGTCGTTGTAGCGATTCTTGATACCGGTGTGGACTTCTTCCACCCCGACCTAGACGACTTCGATGAGAACGATAGCACGCTTGATCCCAAGGTCACTGCCTATGCCTCATTCGTTGAGGGTGCCTCTCTACCCGTTGACCTCATTGGTCATGGGACCTATGTGGCATCCATAGTTGCAGGAACCGGAAACAAGTCGAACGGGCTTTATGAGGGGATAGCCCCAGGCGCGACTCTCCTGTCCGCCTCGGTCACTCTTGGTGGTCTTCTCACTGTTCCAAGCTGGATAGTCTCTGGAATTGAATGGGCCGCGAGTCACGGTGCTGATATCATCGTGCTCCCGTTCAATACCATTGGTACCCCTGGCGATGCAGTGTCCTCCGCGGTACGGACTGCCGCCGAGAAGGGTATCCTCGTCATCTCTGCAGCAGGTGACGACGGACCTGACTATCTTACCATAATGTCCCCCGGTGGGACTATGGCGTCCCTGACAGTGGGTGCATATGACCCCGAAAACAATGATATTCCGGCATTCTCCGGTCGAGGGCCCAGTCTCGAGATGATGTCCAAACCCGATCTTGTTGCTCCCGGAATGGGTATTGTTGGAGCGAAGGCAGGTGCGGCCCTACAGAATGCAGGTTTTGGCGGTTTCAACCTGGACAGTCTGGGCGAGTTATCGTCGCTCATGGGTGGTTCACTGGGAGAATCCATCAATGACTATTATCTTCGGGCTGACACTACAGCGGCGTCGGC
>JAGSHP010000235.1 GCA_029855925.1 Candidatus Thorarchaeota archaeon
GGTATGAGTATTCTTGCTAGATATGAGTAACTTATCGGCTATGCAACTTGTAGCTTGGGCACGGCGAGCGTTGAGTTCTTTATTTGCTGAGTCGAGTATTGTGCGGTTTGCACTGGCTGCGCACTTCAGGGGTCTGAAACAATGTGATTACTTGCCGTAAAAGAGTCTGAATCGTCGCTTTGCTCTTTTCGACTGTGTCTTTCGAGGTTCATATCCAATGACGGATAGGATTGTCTTGATTACTTGCCATTGTATTGTTGCTATCAGTGTGTTACGGACACACAGGGCCCAGGGTCTTGACTCCTTGCTTCCATAGTTGAAGATCGCGACGCTCTCTGTACCATCAATGATGAAGATCGAGGTCTCTTCTGGACTGGAGATGCCCTCAACTATTGCTGGTTCAACCAAGACTTCGCGAACACTCATCTCAAGCTTTTCCGAGCTGGGTGAGAGGTTTCTTATCGTCAGATAGTGTTGTAGGTCGTGTAGGTCCTCCTTCAGTGGGGCAGTGATGTAGAGTTCAATTCGGACTCCTCTGTGTCTGGCCTGAGCGAATGTTGGCTTCAACGATTTTAGAACACCCGTTTCACGAGCGCTGATCTTCACAGTTCTTTGCGCACGACCGATTGTTGTTCGAAGTTCCATGATGATCTGTTGTTTTCCCACAACAGTCCGAACGTTTCCTTCGTCATCGGTCTTTTCCTGTTCCAACTTGATGAGTGCATTCATGACCGATTTGCCAAGATTCTCTACACGTTCCACCAAGAATGGTATTGTCTCTCGTGGTGAGTATGCCCGAAACTCTGTGGGGCTGAGACTCGCCACTCTGCGGATGAGTCCCTTTCCTTCGAGTCCATAGAGTGCATCATAGACCTTGCTTCGTGGAACTCGTGCGAGGCTGGCAATGTTGCTGGCTGTGGCCTGACCGTTTGCAACAAGGGCGTAATATGCTCTTGCTTCGTTCTTTCTGAGGCCCAGACTCATCAGGTCGGCGATGATGCTATTGTCCATCTCCATCATGTACACTGCGGTCTCATCGCAGATTAATCTGTTGTCACCCTCGTGGTTACAAATACAAAACACCTTGACATTTGCTTTACGTCTGCTCAATTGTTGCTGAGATGAAGCCACATGGTGAGAACCCGTGTCACGCATCTAGTAACACCATTGTCATATACGTCCTCTTGGTCATTACGATACTGATGATGATCATGACGGTTCCTATGATTAAATTGGATAGCATTTCGCACACGTACAAAAATGGAATCTGCGCACTAGATGGAGTTTCTATCAGTGTTGATCGAGGTGAAGTGGTTGGAATCTTGGGGCCAAATGGAGCGGGCAAATCGACCTTGGTGAAGGCACTGACAGGACTGATTCGACCGACGAGTGGCACCATTCGAATAAAGGGATTGGATGTCTTAGCGGACGTTCAACGAGTTCGTAGACTGATTGGATTCGTTCCCCAGGAGACCGCGCTGTACGATGACCTGACCGCTCAGGAGACTCTAGAGTATCATGCAGCGCTCTATGGAGTTCCCAAGATTGAGGTAAAGGAGCGGGTGCAGGCGATGCTTGAACTTGCAGGGCTAGTAGACCGCGCACATGATCTCGTTAAGACCTACAGTGGTGGGATGAAGCGTCGACTTGCTCTTGTCCGTGCCATGCTACACGATTCAGAAGTCGTAATACTGGATGAGATGAGTCTGGGAGTTGACGTTCAGAGCAGGAACCTGATTTGGGAACAGGTAAAACGACTGAAAGATGATGGGCGGACCATTGTCTTTTGCACGAACTACATGGATGAGGCTGAGGCACTGGCGGATCGACTGTTCGTCCTTGATCACGGTCATATTGTGGCTGAGGGCCCACCCGCCGACTTGAAACGAAAGCACATCGGCGACTACATGATTCGGATAACTGTGAGGCCTCACTTGATGAGTCAGGCAGTTACCGCACTCAGCGCGTCTGGTCGTGTAGTTGTGCAGATGCGTGATGTTCCTGAGAGCGAGGTGTCTGAGATTGTGGTGCGCATCGCTTCTGGTCCGCCCGATCTTCCAGCGATAGTTGAGATTCTGAGGATGGCTAACGTCCCCATTTATGAACTAGCCATGAGAGAGCCATCGCTGGGAGATGTCTTTCTCAAGATCACTGGTGCAGAGCTGAGGGATTGAACATGTTGCGAGAGATCTATGCGGTACTCAAGAA
>JAGSHP010000401.1 GCA_029855925.1 Candidatus Thorarchaeota archaeon
AGCGAAGCTCCTAGTCAGTCGCATATTGTAGAATAATCGCGCACGCTGCCTGTGCCTCCATCCGCCTCCGCCATGACAGTATGCCAGGTGATGGCCGCCAACGAACTCGGCGGTTATCCTGTACGAACCCACATTCGTTGGAGTCCAGACGATGCTGTGATTTGTTGAAAGGTCAACCTCGAAGAGTTGAATCTGCCCGTCTGGTCCCTCAATGCTGATAAGCACAGTACTCCATGTTATGGGAATACCCTCATCATCCGTGACATTGACGTAGATTGTCTGTGGGACACCTGCCACAATGTTCAGCTTGTCAGCCTCGAATGTCAGTGAGGTGTGGGTGTCAATGAGGTAATTGTCCATCTTCGTGACGTTCATCGAGGGTAGGTATGTTGAACTTCCAGAGTATTCGGCAATGGCAATAGCTCGTAGTGGGAACAGGATCCTGTCTGACACCCTGCCCGGTAGCACCCACGTGAATGTGTCATTGTAGCCAATGATGACCTTGAACTCGAAGAGATGGTAGAATGGATTGCCATGGCACTTGCCTCCTCCACACTCCCAGTACGCGGACTCGTCAAATCTGATGTGGCTCCAGTAGAGCGAGTAGTTGTCTGTGAGGCGCAGAAACACTGTCTCTCCGACCAAGTCATTTCCGAACTGGTCGGTGAGATTGACATCGATTGTGTAGGTGTAGTTCAGGAACCATGTGACTGTCCTGTTCACGTGAACGGTGATGAATGTGTCAACAGGTTGCACGACAAAGGGATGATATTCGCTCAACGCTGCATCATATATCATCGACCTCTTTGTGTACGCGAACAGATGATAGTCCCCTACGCCAGTGTCCACTAGCCAGGTGCAAGAGGCGTTGTTTCCAGAGTCGGTGGTATCCTGACCGATGACGTGCACGGATGTGTCGTCAATGTAAGCAAAATAGACAGTGAGGGGCTCCATCAATGTGTCCAGCGGAGTGGCATTGAGATCCACTATGTGCGCGGATAGCTCAATTGTTTCACCCGGAAACACTGTGCTTGGAGCAAATAGGTCAATGTCTACAAGTCTCCACGAGACCACAAATATGTCTGTGGCGATGTTCGATTCCTTGTAGTATTCACTCCCCTCGTAGTGAGCCGAGATCATATAGCTACCGTAGTCGGGAGCAACCCACGTGAAGGTGTCATTATGTCCCGTTAGCACAACCCCCTCAAAAACGGGAACATCCGGATTCAGTAGGCTGACAATCTCGAAATTGAGTATCTCTGAGTTCACATAAGTATCAAACTCATCCCATAGTGCGAGTTTCACGTCGACATTGCGTTCGTCGCCGGTCCATGTGGCGTCAACATACGCGACGGTCCTCACCTTCCTAAACTCGACCGAATATGTCTGGCTGATACCAGTCGCTTGAACATCATCTTGCAGTGTCAGAGCGAACACGGTTATGAACTGTTCACCCATTGGCTCAACTGCCCATGTGATCGATGCGTAGCCGTCTGTGTCCGTCATACCAGAACCTATGCTGTGGAACAGACCCCAAGCAAGATACTCGCTTGCGAGAGTCAGGTTGATGTAACCAGACCCGTTTGCTATGGGAAGATAGACCGACTCATTCTGTGTGACATAGCAGAACAACACGGTGACCCCGGAGAGAGGCGTTTGTGTTTCCGAGTCTGTCACAAAGGCAGTGAGATCGTATGTAATGCCCGAGTCACCAACATTGGGATAGACAACAGACGGCAATTCACTCAAGTCAACAGCCGTAGGACGGTGATCAACATACAATCTACTGGTTACCTGACTTGGCTCACATGTGTCATCGCCATGGAAGGTCACAGTGACCTCGAGCCAACCATTCACCTGTGGTGTGAACAGAATGCTGCTGTCAGTGTCGATGGTCAGAGTCTGATAGGTGGTCACGCCCTGCCAAGTGACGGCAACCTCGACATCTGTGCCTCTGAGCAGGATACCATCTATGTCGGTCAGCATGACTCTGATGCTAATCGCCTCCTCTGCAACTGCCCTGCCATCATCATACTCAAAGACGACTGAGGAGATTGTGGGAACACCAACCACTTGGATGTCCTGACTAGCGGAGGATGCAGTGTAGGCTGTATTGCCGTCATAGACGGCCTCAATGCTATAGTTGCCCCAGTCCGGGAGAGTGATGTTGAATACCGCATCGACACCCACTGTCACGAGATACGATGTCTGCATGCCATTCGGCCCGAACACGGTCACCGTGACCTGACCCTCAACAAGGGTACCAAACTGATCGTACAGCTCGATAGAAACCTGGACAGAATCTCCAGCGCTGAGCAGTGATGGAATGGCGATTGGCATCCGCATGTATGTGTCAATGGTCTCAACATGAGAAACGACTGTGTCCACATCAATGGAATAACCTGGCATCTGCACCGATGCGGCCCTGAACTCGACATCCCTTCCTGCAATCATGCGCCATTCTTCAGTTGTGGGCGACCAAGTGTATTTGGCGACACCGTATCCGTCGGTTGTGAAGGTCCCCAGCTGATGAGCGACACCATCAAGCACATACTCAAACTGAACCTCTGTGCCAGCAATGGGATAGCCCTGAGCCCATGCATCCGTGAGAACCGCCTCCAAGGCAATGGGTGTACCAAGGGGGATGTCCTCGTCTACAGACAGACTGAGATCCACAGGACGAACATCGCGCAGCTCCGCGTCTACGTACCGTGTGGGTAGTGTCTGGTAGAAACCGTTTGGCAGATACGTGAAGCTCAGAGTATAGTCACCGCTCCTTGTGAGATTGTAAGAGAAGAGCGCATAGACCCCATCCTCGTGGAATGTCTGGTAGATTGTGAATGTGTCCGAGACCTGTCCCGTGACGAAGCTCACGTCAACTGCCTGCCCTATCATCGCGTATGCATCACCATGCCCATCATAGATGGTGACCTTGATAGTGAGCATCCGCTGATCGTAGATCACAGGAGCATAGTGAATGATAATATCCTCTTCCGGGTCGAAGCTCCAACTGGGTCTCTCTGTGTACGTGAATCCGGAGAAGAACTCCGATGACCCGGACGTTGTGTCAAACAGCACCGAAACATCGTCTGTGACAACAACACGAATCTCGAAGAATCCCGCATGGAGTGGCGAGTCTTCATCTAGAGTGAATGTGAATGTGACATCACCGTTGGTACCAACAAGTGCTGTCCCAATGACATAGACCTCTCCGTCTTGAATGGCTTGGAGTTCAGCATTGAAAGGAAGACCATACGGTAGATTGCCAAGCTCGTCACTCAACTCGAAGGCTATGCTATGAGAAATTGACTGAAAGACATCATGTGATGTGTTCGGGTCCAGTGTCCAAGTCAGGTCCATTTTGTCGATGGACACTATTATCGATCTGCCGCTGAGGTCTAGAGCCAAGTTTCCTGCGCCATCTCCAGCGAAGAAGAGCATGTGACTCTGTGGGTCCCATGTGACGGAGTCCTTGAAGCTTATAGTACTGCTCCCATCCACATACGAGATGTCATTCAGAGTCCACAGGTCACAGAAGGGTGGTGCAATCATCATCCTGACTTGAGTGACATCGCTCAGGTCGCCTGCATTGAACACGATGACAAGCTGGGAGTCACCGATGGTTGTTCGAGTGCTTCCGAGATAGTGACCATTCTCATCAACGACTGGCACAAACGGTGTGCCTGACTCTGGGTCATTGCTCACTATGACCAACGTATCAAGTGTGCTGCTGTGTCCGACATTATCCTCGACATACAAATGGAGATGGTGGTATCCGTCAGCCCATGCGCTGGTGTTCCAAGTGTACGACCAGTCGCCGTTCACATCAGAAGTGCTGATGGCGATTGGATCAAAGCCGTCTATGCTCAGTGTGAGTGTCTTGACGCCGGAGACAGAATCCGAGAACTTGCCCTTGAGCGTCACGAGATCTTGCACAACTGAATCATCCGCGTGCGACGTGAGAGTCACTTCAGGAGCTTCATTGTCTATTCGGAACGATTGGGTAAGGTATTTGGTCTCACCCACTCCATCGGTTATCCTGACCTTGAGGGTGTGTGTCCCATCCGAGTATTGTGTGGTGTCGACAGAGTGCGTCCACGTCCAGTAGGGATCGGGACCCGGTTGAGAGATGAGCGCGTCCACTTCGGTATATGAGCCTGAATCGATGGCAATTTCGACCTTTTCAACACCGCTGTAGGCGTCATCAGTCATTCCCCCGAATGTCGCGGTGCCCACAACTATCTCATTGTTGTGGGGACGCGAGATAGTCCCGGTCGGGCTTGATCTATCAACTCCGAATGTTCGTGTCACTTCCACGCTATCTCCACTACCATCAAAGACTATTGCGTGGAATTCATGCGTGCCTTCAGTGAGTGCATCAGTATTGACGTCCACAGACCACGTGTCAGCCGGCTGAATGCGGTGCCACCACAACGGTATGAGTATGTATTGCCAAGCCGAAGGGTCCACCTTTGTGTAGACCACTTGCTCTCCCAAGCCTCGATGCTCTGCGGAGGTGCCGCTGAAAGTGTAGGTCCCCTGCACCCATGTCATGTCAGCGCTGGGATCGGTCACAGCTATGTCTGGAGGAGTGCTTCCTAGGTACAGCGAATCAAAAGCTCCAGCCGTCATGTCATAAAGCCCTGCGCTGTCGGCAATCACGGCCAACTGTATAGTGTCTATTGTTTGGCCACTTGTACTGAGACCATTTGAAGAAAGCGATGGATAGACATCCATGTAGAACACAGTCCACTCATCCAGTGTACTGCCAGCTGCGAAATAGTACTTGGTCGTAGTATCGCTAGGAATGTCGTTGTCTGACAGAACGTAGATGAACCAGACATTTAGTGGAGTGATATGAAGTCTGATTTCCGCACGGCGAATTCCAGCAGCCGATTTGAGAAACCATGCCCCGCCAACTCTCGTCCCTTGGGTGATGGACTCGGATACATTTTGAATTGCAGTCGTTTCGCCGGCCCCCATCAATACCCCAAGTCCTGACCAGTCACCCTCGTATACGTCAATCCCCAAGTCCACTATCCCGGCGATAGGTGATCCATCGTATCGCGTGAACCCCCCGTTGGCTCTTGGCGTATAGGTCCATGCAGAGTCCAGTTCAAATCGGGGATTGAGAATAGCATTATCGCCCACTGTTCCACCGCCGCCCGGGTCCTCCTTGGTAGGATTCGCGGAATAGGTGGAAACCGCTGACACACGGTTCTGAAACAGGGACAATCCCAAGAAAAACGTGATGACTACTACTACAATGATGAGCCTTCTATTGAAATTGGTGGCCAATAATCTTCCTCCTCCGCCTCCACTTGAGACCCAGCTTCGAGGAATGAGCGTACTATGAACTTAACCACGCGATTCAATTGTACTAAGCACTGGTCTGTCTACGAGTCTTATGATGGAGAGAGTTCTGCATCGCTAGAA
The DNA here is from genome assembly GCA_029855925.1 of Candidatus Thorarchaeota archaeon. Classification (GTDB taxonomy): domain Archaea; phylum Asgardarchaeota; class Thorarchaeia; order Thorarchaeales; family Thorarchaeaceae; genus B65-G9. The sequence continues at coordinate 5,437 of JAGSHP010000401.1, forward strand.
ACCTCGTTAGTTCGTTATTTAAGGTTAGTGTATTTTAAAGAAAATAAGTGACGTGTTTTTTATAATTGTCACTGAATAAATTCCGTCATCTGTGCACACTCCGTCGTCATCACGAGGCCCATGAACGAAACAGTTCAGAGAGGCGTTGTTATCTATGATCCCGAAGCGGTGTCATCAGCGGCCCCCTCATCGACCTCAGGTTCAGCATGTCCTGCTCCAGAAACCGAGTCAGGCGTGGAGTCGGTGGACGTGAAGCGTGAGAGAATCTCCTGTCTCTTGAGGATCAGTATGATTACCAACACGACCACGCCGGCAAGCCCGACATATAGGGTGAATGGAACCGGAGAGGACGGTTCGCCAGCTGATGTGGAAGCCTGCGGAGTCAGTACCTCGAGGACATAATAGTCGCCAGCGTTGTCTGCGACTGTTGTGTTCCCCACCTTGTCCGTTGAAACCAGATAGAACTGCACTCGAGCCCCGTTCTCCATAGCGGGAAGTATGAACTCATAGGCTGGGAGGTTTGAGGAGGACCAATGTACTGAATGCCATGTCTGCATGCTGTCATTTGAGTAGAGCAATGTGACCGAATCAACTCCGCTGCCCTCATCAGTGACATTCACGGAAACGTGAATAGGTTCTCCGGCCGGGGGATGATAGGAAAACTGAGGAGTGTCAATGATGGGAGCTTGAGAGTCAATCAATACGTCTTGCGTTTCACTGGCATCGAGGTTGGACAGAGTGTCATTTATGGAGAGATACATGGAGACCACACCGCCCTTGAATGGTCCAACTGTGAGCGAGAAACTGACCACCGACTCATTCAGAGGCGTGCTATTGACCATCGGCAGTTCGCTCCAATATGAAGTCTCAGTACTCAGGTGAAGTACGCACTCTGAGAGATTGAAGGTTCCCCTCTGAATGCTTGCATCTACGACTATGCTCTCAGACGCATTGTAGTACGAACGAGACGTGCCGAAGCTCACCACGCGCGGTGCGTCAACTCTGAAATAGGTGGTACGTCCGCCCTTGTCCGAGGATACGATCGACATGCCGTCCTCTGACATCGATACCGAGAGCACCTCGGTCTGAGTGTCATAGAGGAGGAGAGTCTTGTTGCTGCTTTTGTGAAACATATAGACCAGATGATTGTAGTTTCCTGAGAGTATCTTCTCCCCGTCAGAGCTGATCGAGACGAATCGCATCTGATTCGAAGAGTTATATGTCCATAGCGTAGCGTTGCTGCCAACGTCCCACACAAACAGGTTCTTGTCATTTCCAAGTGCACGACCTGCAACGATCGTGCTCCCATCACGGGACACCTCTACGTCGTAGAAATTGAAGTCCGAATAGGTCCAGAGTGTAGCGTTGCTCTGTCGACTGAATATGTAGACACCGCCGAGGGATGCTGCTGCAATAATACTGGCATTTGATGAGAGCGACACCCCATAGAGGATTCCACCAGTGTGGTATGACCAAAGAGTCGAGTTGGATGAGAGTCCAAAGACGTAGATTGTCCCAGCAAAGCCCACAGCCGCAACAGTGGAACCATCCTGAGAGACCGAGACCTTTGTCACAATACCTCCGGTCATGTAGTCCCAGATCGGACTACTGGAGGTGCGATTGAAGGCGTAGACTCGTCCAGACCAGTCGCCAGCAGTGACAAGAGTACCATTGCCCGACACTGCCACAGCGACCACGTAGGAGCTGCAGTTCCTCATCCACAGGGGCGTACTTGAGTCCCTCTCGAAGACATACAGAAGACCTCCCATCGTTCCAGCCACGATCGTGCCCCCATCGTCAGAGATGGCAACATCAAGGATCATTGCTCCAACATCGTAACTCCAGAGACTCTCATTGCTTGAACTGTCGAGGAGCGTGGTCTTGTTGTTTGACCCCTCCACGATCGTAGTCCCGTCTGCAGAGATTGCAACCGGTCGTGTCATGGAGTCATCTGGTGTGGTATAGTGAGTCCAAGTCGGAAATTCAT
>JAGSHP010000206.1 GCA_029855925.1 Candidatus Thorarchaeota archaeon
CATCTACGTTGTCAAAGAGGACGACACAGACAAGTCCCAATTCTAATCAAGCCGTGTCGTGACAATCGGTCCGTCATCAGACACAAAGATTGTGTGTTCCGACTGACTGACCGGTCGCCCCTTCTTCTCAACTAGAACTGGAAATGCAAGTATGGCCTTTGCCTTGAGAAGCTTCTTGAGTTCGACAGGGACATTTACAGATTTGTGAGATGTCCCAATCCAGCGCGAAGCAAATGGAAATGGACCATAGCGTTTGCGTAAATGCTGTCTTAACTTCTCGGTAATTCCATCCAAAGCAACGTCACGCACAGTATTCGCAAAGATATAGACACTCTTGCTGTCCATAATATGAGAGCCCGCTGTGGCAAAAGGCTCTATTGCAACTGTTTCTCCAGAGTGAAGAGTTGTTGTGTCGCGAGTCTTCACATTGGGGATGCGCTTTCCCGCATGAAGTTTGTAGCGTTCAATACTGTGCCCTGTGAGTTCCTTCACTGGACGAAGACCATACTCCTTAATGACATGATGAATTCTCGAGCCAATCTCACCCAGAGTCACTCCTGGGCGAATGAGTTTGATAGCCTCGGCCAATGCATCATCAGTTGCAGAAACCATTCCCTCAAGGGTGCCATCAATATCAACTGTACGAGCAGTATCTGCAATGTATCCATCAACATGAACCCCAACATCAATCTTCACCAGGCCGAAATCAGGGATTCGTGTTGGATCGTCCTTCGGAGATGTGTAATGAGCGGCGGTCTCGTTGATGGAAACGTTACATGGAAATGCAGGGCGTCCACCTAGGTCAAGTATGCGCTTCTCAACATGCGCACAGATGCTGATTACCTTGGTCTTTGGGCGCACCATTTCACAGGCCTCTTGAAGGACCCGTGCAGCAATCTTCCCGGCCTTGATTTGTGATGGATGAGGCTTTTTCATGAGTTCACCTCGGTCGATGAAACATGTTCCTGTGCTACACTTAAGGAATTTGGGATTCGGAATCGCGTCGAGTTGTGACTATGGGCCCATCATCGCTCACAAAAATGGTATGCTCGAACTGAGAGACCAACCCACCCTCACTCTCAAGAAGAACAGGATATCCATGAATTGCACCAGCACGAAGAAGCGTATTGAGTAACGCGTCAATGTCATATTTCTTAGACGAGATCCATCGTGATGCCCAAGGCAGAGTACCGAAACGTTTGCGAAGCGCATCCCGGAATTCGGTTGGGAGACGGTCGAGTTTGTGTTTATCAGTCATGTTATTTGAGAAGATGTATACCGAGGACCCATTTGTGATTGCCCCAGAGCCATTTGTCGAGAAAGGCTCAATTGCATATACTTGCCCAGCCTCCATCCTTGCACTTGTAGAAGTCCCAATGTTTGGAACGGACTTGCCTGCATGAAGCGTCCAGCGGGACATTTGATGCCCTGATAGATGATACACTGGATTCAATCCATGTTGCCGAATTGTTCGTTCAATTTTAGCACCTACCTCTCCCAGCCGCACACCTGGCCGGACTGCCTCAATGGCTGCATTCAATGCGTCATGACTTGCTGCGATATAGTCCTCATAGGAATCATCCAAATCCACGGTGAGAGCCGTGTCTGAGAGATAACCATTGACATGCGCTCCGAGATCAACCTTGACAAGGCCGCGCTCAGGGAGGACGCGTGAGTCATTGTGCGGACTTGTATAATGGGCTGCTTCTTCGTTGATTGAAACATTGCATGGGAAGGCAAGACCAGTAGCGCCATATTCTAGGAGCTTTCGTTCTGCAAGGGTGCAGATTCTCAGAACGCTGACTCCAGGTCGGACTTCCCTCTCTATTTCAGAGAGGACCCGAGCTGCTATCTTGCCAGCCTTAATCAGGTCGGGATGCGGATTTCGATGCATCGCCAGTTGCGCCTCAGTTTCATAGCGTACGTTGCTATTATTATAGTCGAGGAAGAAGGCACTGATTACGAAAAAGAAAAGTGGGAAATTGTATTGTAGTAAGTTCGGAGTGTGATAAAAGCATGAAGTTCACATACATTGGACATGCAGGATTTAAGATTGAATCTGATGAAAAGACCGTCTTCGTGGACCCCTGGTTAGGTGCTCCGACGGCTGCCCTGAAGATGGAGGACATCGGTGAGGCAGACATTGTGCTTGTGACTCATGATCATGGAGACCACGGATACGAAGAGGGTGTACAGATATGTAAGAAGACTGGAGCGACATTTGTTGCAATCAATGAGATAGGGATTCAGGCCAAGAGTGAGGGGGGTTTGGAAAAGGTGCATACTCTGAACATTGGTGGTAGTGTGGACATAGACCAGGTCAGAATAACCCTTGTACAGGCATTCCACTCATGCGGAAGGGGGGCTCCGACGGGCTTTGTAGTAACGTTTCCAAGTGGCTCATTCTATCATGCTGGAGACACCGGGATTTTCTCAAGTATGGAACTGTTACGCGACCTCTATCATCCGGACGTCGCATTGCTCCCAATTGGGGGATACTATACAATGGACATCAAACAGGCTACTCTTGCCACAAAGCTTCTTGGTCCAAAAGTGGTCATTCCGATGCATTACAACACATTCCCAGTAATTCAGGCGGATCCAGCAGACTTTCAGAGAGCTGTACAGGAGATGAAGCTGAGCACAGAGGTCAGGGTACTCTCGCCAGGCGAGTCAACCAGCTTCCCATAATGAGAACGGTGGGGCACGACGCCTGTTGCCCCACGCACTAACTCCCAGCATCACAGCGTCGGATTAATTCCGGCTCAGCTGAGTTGTCTCGTGCCGGGCAGATATGGCATCGACCCGCCTGCCAATGTACGAGTGCTGGGTGACCCGGAGATCATCTGGGGCAAACGCCCACATCAAACGGGTCCGTTGTGACTCGTCCGCATGGTAATTGGCTGGCAACTCAAGGAACCTACAGGTAGGTCTCCTTGGGCATTCATATGTTTGCCGTGGAAAAATATGAACGTTGCCATTCAAGACGCCAATGGGAGAGGACCATTCCAGTATGCGACCAAGTTGAAGGACAGGTTGCACAGAAATAACGGAATACATGACAAGCTTCATATACATGCCGGGTGCCAACTCAAGTGATGATGGCCAAAGAGCCGCATCAATCATACGATTATCAAATCACAAATGCCATAGGTCCCCCGACTCCATGGAGGAATCGAGTCGGCGAGCGACCATCACTCAGATCATAAGGAAGATCATCACTCATCATATCACAGGCTTACCGAATCATTACTCAATCACAAAGGAAATGGATGACGGGAGTCCGCGGAAAACGCGTCTGAAGAGTGTACGAGTGTGAAGTTGACATCTCCAGTTCGTGAGAGGTCATGAAGCAGTGGCCGCATTACGACTCATTGGAGGGGACTTGGCAATACATCACATAGGAGACGTGTATTAAAATAGGAACAGACTTCGATCAGAGTACTGC
>JAGSHP010000404.1 GCA_029855925.1 Candidatus Thorarchaeota archaeon
TCCCCACCACGAGACCATGTGCTGGGACATCCTTGGTCACAACTGCACCGCTTCCAACCATGCAATACTCACCTAGAACAGTGTCGCAGACGATGGTCGCATGTGCTCCAATCGAGGCACCCTTCTTGACCAATGTCTTCACGACCTTCCACTCTTCAGAGAACGCTCTTGGGTACATGTCGTTCGTGAAGGTCATATGGGGCCCGCAGAAGACATCATCCTCAATTGTCACGCCATGATACACCGAGACCCCATTCTGTATCTTGACACGGTCTCCTATGACCACATCAGCGTCGATATAGACATCCTTTCCAATGATGCAGTCCTTTCCTATTCTTGCGCTTCCGCGGACGTGGGCAAAGTGCCAGACTTTGGTTCCCTCACCAAGGCTTGCACCTTCGTCCACAACCGCCTTAGGGTGAACAAAGACGTCTGTCATGGTTCTCACACACGTGTCTTGGAGCACTAGGAGTTAACTCTTCTTCTTTCTCTGTCTTCTCGGCTGCGTCCGTGGCGAGGCCCAGAGCAATCCCTTATAGGACGAGGTTGGCGGGCATCCGACGCACTTGTCAGAGGAATAGCGACTGCACTCTGTACATTTTCTTCCACAGGGCGTATTGCCCTTTGGCGACCTCTTCGGCGCAAGATCGATAGTGAGAAACTCTGGTACAAGCGGGGCATTTCCAAACCAGCTCTCAGACTTCCTCACACCGGGTTCGGTTCGCATACTACACGTGCCAACCACTGACTCAAGACTCCATGTATCTTCAACAACCATGACCGCAAAGAGATTATATCTCCCAGTCACAGGGGATAACATAATCAGACGAGGGCAATCGTGGTACTTCTCGAGAATTCGATCTGTGACCTCAGTCGACTCGGTCTCGATTCCCATGAAGAGTATTTTGACATCGAGCTTTCTTGCGTTCACACCGGTTGTGACGCGGATCAGGTCCTCGTTTATCATCTTGTCAAGTCGCTTGCTAACTGCTACATGTGACATTCCCAGTTCGTTTCCAATTTCTGAAAGGCTCTTCCTTCCATCCTTCAGGAGAATGGAGACAATCTCCTTGTCCACATTATCAATTGTCATGGCGGGTGTCATCCTCTTGCAGATTAAGTTTCCTGCTGAAACTTACAAGTGAATCGGAGATACAATAGTATTTGAATCACTCGGCTTCGGTTTTGTATTTATATCTCGCGAGCCTTAGCCCAATCATGTGAGTAGATGTGGGCATTCACTGAAATGGTCGTGATGGTTCCATCCTGAATCTCGGTTCTTGTAGAGACGTGATGAAGTAGTTCTGTCAGCGCATAGACATTTGCGGGCCACGCGCCATACATATCGTTCGAACGAATCATGACGGTCAAGTCGAGAACACCTTCGCGTACCATGAAGACAAAGTGGTTCAGGCATGGTACCTCATCCGTGGTCGTGTCAATTCGTGGGTCCCATGTTGTGGCAACAGCACGTCTACTGTTTGGGCTGTCTTTCAACTTTGCAATGCAATACTCTATCTGATTGATCTGTTCCCGTCCCCATGCGTTAAGTCTCTCGCCGTAGGTGTAATCAAAGCCCATCTTATCTGGGGAGAGGAGTTGTGTTGCGTACTTCTCGCGAATTACGGTCTCACTAAACGGATACTTGGGTGATACGCGACCCTCCCTCGGATTCTGGATATGGATGATCGCATTGTCTATCCACTTAGTTTCGATGCCCCGCTCATCAACCCGGGTCATCCCCTCCGACATGATCCTTCTTACGATTCTTGTCCAGCCTTCTACAGGTGTCTTTGTACGAATGTAAAATGGCATCGTTGTTCTCCTCGCTCTTCAGAGATCTTGCAATCGCACTCACGTGTGAGTCCCGGATTTTCCGTGGTAATTATAATGTTTGGTCAGACATACCACATGTGTCGATAATGTACTTGTCTAGTAGTTTTGATGTCCGTATTTTCGTTCATTGTTCCAGCCTGTCGGAAAATGCTAACCCCGTCACGTTAACATATCCTAGTAGTCAATCTGTTCGAGAATTCGGTTACGAAGTGCCAACTCCGCGCCTTGAGAATCCTTTTATCTTGAGAGCGACAATGCAGTCTAGCCTAACTCGTTAGGCAGGGAAGAGAGAAGAAGCCGCCGGGAGGAATACTGGAAGTGCCCACCGTCTATGTCATCACTCAGGAGAATTGTCCTAACTGTCCCGCAGCTAAGATGATAGTTCAGGAGGCACTGTCAA
>JAGSHP010000215.1 GCA_029855925.1 Candidatus Thorarchaeota archaeon
CCATTAGGCATTGGACAAGACTGAGAAACAGCCCAAGAACACTGGTTCCCACAGCCACAAGGACAATGTTCCGACCAAGCTCCACCCTTGTGGTGGTCATCACCAGACCACCAATGATGATTCCGACTCCACCGAGAATGGTAAGAACGGCAAGGATTCCCACGATGATCTCGAACGAGAGGGCTGCCTCGGGACCAAAGACCGACTCTATGTCCAGCATCACGTCGACTACCACGCTGATTGCCCCACTAATACCTGATACAATCAGGAGTATTCCGCCAATTGCGCTAAGGAACAGAGCCGTACTATTATGAATCGATTTCAATGCGGGCTTGATGCAGAACAATGGAGATTTAAGCATAACTGAGATGTTGCGACAGACGACCAGTTACGAGTAGACACCAGATTGAATTCGATCATGAGAGTGAGCGGCGATGTCAATATACTATGAGGAAACTGGAAAGGGAAAGCGACCGGTCATAGTTGCAGTGCACGGCGCAGGAGGGTCCTCAGCAACATGGTTCATGCAGCTTCGGGGTCTGTCAAAGGAAGTGAACGTCAAGGCAATTGATCTGAATGGCCATGGAAATACACCTGACCGTGGGGAGGCTGATGTGTTCAACTCGTATCTTGAGGATATCAATACAGCCGTGGGAGAGGCTGAACGTCCGATATTGATGGGACACTCCATGGGTAGCGCATTGGCACTTCTCTATGCTCTCAAGTACCCAGACAGGATCTCAGGACTGATCCTGGTTGGTTCAGGAGCAAGACTACGAGTTTCCAACTTCATCTTCGACATGTTGGACAATGACTTCGATGCTTACGTCGATGCAGTTGGAAAGTACATGTTTGCAGAAGAGGCTTCTCAACAACTGATAAAGGCGTCACAACTGGAAGTGCGCAAATGCCCTGTGAGTATCATCAGGCGGGATTTTGCTGGTTGTAACGAGTTTGATGTCATGGACAGGGTGAGTGAGATAAGACTGCCCACCCTCATCATTGTCGGGGAGGAGGATGTCATGACTCCCGTGAAGTACGCAGCATACCTCCATGACAAGATCCCAGACTCAGAGTTGGTGACAATCAAAGGTGCCGGGCACAGTGTGATGCTGGAACGTCCAACTGAAATGAACGAGGCGATTCTTGACTGGATCAAGAGGAAATTCCACCAGTGACCATTGGAACAGTAACGCATATGATAGACGAATATTCGTTATAAGGCGTTCAGAGCACGGGGGAGGTGTGAGTCCGATGGAAGTCGAGCAAATTCATTCATGGTTAAAACTCATGCAACTCCCATTTACCTACGATGAGGAATCCCTAACGTTCAAGACCGAATATAGCATTGATGGAAAGATCGTGCCCATCTCGATAATTCCGCACAAGCCCGACTGGATCAAGGTGAAGGTTCAGGTCATGTCCCTTGACAAGATCCCTGAGGCCAAGAGAATGAGCGCACTAAAGGAACTGCTTCTTCAGAACTTCATTCTTGATGACGTCACATTCAGCATGGATGAGAATGACGTGATCTATTCCGAGAATGATATTCCTCGAAGTTCCAACCTAGAGAATTTCCACTCCGAACTGACAGCAGTCGTTCTCGGTGCTCTGACATTTCTAAGAGATATCGCACCGAAACTGGGCGTGCACAATGAAGACCTCTTGCTAAAGTGAGTCATCCCGAGGGATTTGTCACAATTGCCTTACGGACGGTATGACAAGATACTGTTCCATCACACGTGAGAATCTATCTCAAAGGACTTTAGATGCGCACATGATACTCACTAAGAAACTGTTTGGCCTCTTCGCCAACGAGCTATCCCGCCCAAGTTTCAGTCATCCTACGACTTGATTCTCACGTCAATGAATACCACAACTATGGCAACGACTCCTGCACCAAAAGATTGCAGTCATAAGAAGCCATGAAGGAATATGCGCACGCCTTCATGATGGCATTCCGTGGTTGAACATGGCAATAGCGGACCAACTGTTAGACCGGGCATAGCCTGAGGCGGGAGCGATCAGCTGAAACGAAGAACACAGTCATCCAGTGACGAGAGAGCTGCGAACACCATCAATGAAGGATGTGCAAGTGACCACGATATTCATTGAGAGCCTCAACCAATCGCGTTCGGTCAAAGTAGACCTCATTGCGTGAGATCTTGTCCCCATCGAGTTCGATGAGGTCCATTCCAACCTCGTCAATTATTCGTGTACCAACGGGAATCGTACACTCCCATTTCACAATCATACCTCTCTCAGTGGGAAATACCTCAAGAGGTCTCCACACCCAGTCCCGATACACGTCAAGCAGTTTGACAAAATACTCACGGATCTGGATCTTACCAGCAAGACCGTCTCTATTGGCGGGATCGAAATATATCGCATCGTCGGTGTAAAATTCAAGTAGCTTCTCCGGCTGGTTGCCAGTCCAAGCGTCTAGCCATTGTCTACAGTATTCGAATAGTTCATTCCTTTCCAATAGCGGTGCCTCCTAAAGAGGTCATTCAAGCCGCGCAGGTACAATGTGCAACATAAATGTAATGGCCACGATGGACGCCTGAAGATGCCACAAACGAGGCATGACCAGACCGTAAGGAAGCCGCAACCATGGACCATGAAACTATGGAACTCAAAGCAAGGACGTACCGGTTGAAACTTGTGGAACGGC
>JAGSHP010000405.1 GCA_029855925.1 Candidatus Thorarchaeota archaeon
TCAGATGTGTATAAGAGACAGCATGCAACCATAGACGGGACTGTCGTATGGAGAGAGCTCATAGCCGAACCCGGACACGATTGTGTTCTCATCGCCTATGTCTGCAGAGAGATTTCCGAGAAGAGTATAACTCCACGGTACTGTTATGGTCGACACTCCATCGCTGACCTCAACGTAGCCCTGGTAGATTCCTGCATCGTCCAAGGGAGCAATCAACGTCCAGTTGTAGGTCGATGAACTACCACCGGGTACCGCGGTGATCATCGTAGCTGGTGCCTTCTCCCAGAAGGTCACTGTGCATCGGAACGAGTGTCCTGACGCTGTAAACGAGTCATCGAATACTGGGTCATGAATCACCACGGTCATATTGCCGTTGAGAATTGAGGATAGACTTGACATGTTTGTGGCGAATGACATCATGTACGAGCTAGACGGGTCACTGGCACTGGTCAGACGAACCAGTTCATCGCCTTGCCCCAGCGTTGCGTTCCAGCCATTTGGTACCCCGTCGTTTGGACTATCATCACTCCAGTCGTACAGGAACGCCCATGGTTCGCCATAAGTAGCCACATCGCTACTATTGAATGAGACCCCTATTGTCACATAGGAGTAGGACGAGACCGAAGAGTCGTAGGTTGTAGAACCAAGCATTTCCCTAAGGTTGTACCATCCGTACATCTGCCTCTCACTGATGGTATCATTGTATGTGAATGTTGTGTCTGTGAACGAGTATGTTGCAGCCTCACGCCAATAGTAAGCGGACGTGGTCCAGCCAGTTGTGTCGGTGACAAATGAGCCAGTCGCGTTGGAGTATATCTTTTGGGTGATGGTTGTCGCGGTACCCAGATAGACTTGACCAAAGTACAGCGATCCTTCACCGAAGCCTCTGGGCAGATTTGCGGCCTTTACGTCGGTATCCAATATCGAAGCTGCACTTCCCTGACCAGACGCCCATGACCCTTCAGCAATGTCCATCAAGTTATCAAATGAGTCACTCGACTCAACAATGAATCCATCATCGTTCTTTACAAAGTCACAGGCAGCATTCGCGTCGACTCGACCAAATCCCTCAGTGGCTGGATCATAACCAAGACGCTGAGCTGTGCTCTGGATTATGGTCTTGACTCTGTCAGGAGTCCAAGACACGTTCCTATCATTCAGGGCCTGGATGACAAGTGCTGCGACTCCCGCAGCAACAGGAGCAGCCTGACTGGTTCCAGAGAATAGCGTGATATTGCTATATGATGTCCCCCAGTACTGAGAGAGATACGGGGCATAGACTGGTAGTGGAGCATATGCAGCCAGACCGGGTGCCACAACGTCAGGCTTGACATATCCCAAGAACGAGGGTCCCTTACTGGAGAACGAGGCGATCCCCTCGATGTCCTGATGCGGTCCGTACAGGTACTCCAGCCAGTGGCTGCTTGTAGAGGCACCGACCGACAACACACCAGCTGAACAGCCTGGAGGCCCTACCGTCATGGACCCTGAACCCTCATTGCCTGCTGAGAAGACATGGAGTACTCCTAGATATGAGGGGTCTAGGTATCCTGGCGTTGAGAGTATCGTCCATGCCAACGATAGATAGGTCAGCTCTGATGAGGGCCCAGTCACCCAGCCCCACGAGTTTGTCACAAGATCCGCCTGATGATTGCCTGTGTAGTAGAACTCACCACTCGTCTCATTATAGTCGAACCCGCATGTCCACACATAGGCGCCAATCTCAGACCCTGAGGTCAATGCACGGACCGACATTATCTTCGATTGATTGGCGATTCCGGACATGTAGAAGTACGTCTCATTATTGGCATCATAGTATGGGTGAGTCCCACGACCAGCGACATGCGCGGCGGTCGCTGTTCCATGAGTGTCATCATCAAAATACAGACATACCGCCTTGCCATCGGACCTAAATCCGTTGAACATCGGTTCGTCACTGAACCAGGAATTCGGGTCGAAGCACCAGCTTATCGCTCCAAGACTGTAGTCAGTGACACCATCACCATTCAAATCCGCAGCCACAATGGGATTGCTAAGGTTGTACGTTGCAACAGCAATGTCATCAGTGAAGTCCCAGTCACACTGGTCAAGTATTGGTTGCGTGTCAGCAGGGTCGGTGAGGTTGACGCTCTTGTAGTAGAATCCACCGTCCCAGAACCGTGCCCATGCCTCAGCACCGTCCCAGTCAATCGCCAAGTTCCACGCACTCGTGCTAGAGGAGTTATAGATCAGCGCTGGTGCAAATGCCTTCATGTACGGGCTATGTCGCTGCTCAAAGACGAATCCAACCCGATAGTCACCAATGACCTCAGAGGTGTCTGGCAATCGAATGTCCTGCCAGATATCATCCGGCATTGTGCCGACATCGATGCCCCAGTAGTATGCATAGAGCCACACGAAGCCCACTCGGTTGTGATATGAAGAATTCTCGTCGCCATCACCAAACAGGTATCGCCCAGACCCTTCGTTATTCAGTAGTGGATCCCATCCCGTCACATTGAGATAGATGCCAGTGGCATTTTCATAGGTGAGGACGTTCCCATCGGCTATCCAAGCATCCGGGTCTGCCACATTAGAGGAGTTAGCCAGAACAAATGGGTTCATCCCGTAGCCCGTTGGATCATATGTGCCATTGTCGAACGCATCGACCAAGTCAGGCACACCAAAGTCACAGCCCGTATCAATATGGCCGACCACAATACCGTCTCCAGTGTAGTCTGATGCAACTGTCCCAGTCGCTCCAACAATGCCACGAAGTTCTGACATGTCAAGAGAGAACTCTGGTGTCTGTGCATTGTCCAGTTCGGGTCTGGCAAACTCGTCGACCACTGGCTTTAGAAACGTGTCAGCCCTGATCAGGGTCACGCCCTGGAGATTCTTGGTCGCCTCAAGAGAACCGGAGGACGGAAACGCCACCTTCGCTAATCTGAATGCCTTGAAGTCCATCTTCCAGATGACATCAGTCAGATCTTCCAAGGAGCCCATATCGACCCAGGGTGCGCAGTACACTAGGGCACTGGGTCTTCCCTGAACGAGAGATATCGATTTATCCAGGGTTCCGTCAGCAAGCCATTCTTCTAGGAGAGGGTCGACCTCTGGTTCGAAACCTGGCTTTGACCAGTCAGACCAGAGAGCCTGCGTTTGTGCGTCGATCTGACTTGCGGATGACTGCCCAGGTGGGGGTGTCTGGCTTGGTGAACTCAAGAAGTCCAGTGACGACTGGATGTTGTCATTGTCAGCTGGCGACCTGAAATAGTAGGGGTTTCGCGAGAGCACAGTCGTGGACGAATTGTGTTCGGAGACGTAGAACGGTCCCGATGTTATTAGTGGTTCAGCAATGGGATCGGGATTCCACGAATTCCACTCGAGTGGGTCCATTCCCTCGAAATAGTGTTTAGGAATGATGGGCACGTCGGCAAACTTGGACAGATGCCAATATGACTCTGAAGTGAATTCCGCAACAAAGGTGTAGTCCTGCGGGGCGTATAGTGCAAAGGCGTCCTGGAAGTCAACACCAAATGGGTTGCCAGATCCCGCCCTGTAGAAGTTATACGAGAACGCAATGTCCTGAGCAGTGAGAGGAACTCCGTCGGACCATGATGCATTTCGTACAATGTCGAAGGTGAAGCGAGTGTGTCCCACAGGTACATCGGGGTTGTCCGCATGGGTCTCAATCAAGTAGCCATCGGACAGCCAATCCATCAGGTTGCCATCAGGGGTTCTTCGCAAGAGTGGATCGTACAACTCGTTCAACACATTCCTGGTGTAGGCGGAAGAAATGGCCATGATATTGAACGTTTCAATGTCGAGCGGTGTGCTCCATCGGAATGTGCCGCCGTAGGGCCCGCCTGCCTGACTGATAAGTCGGACCTTCTGATTTGTCCACCACGAAGGCACGCCACGAACGATGTCGATAACATGCCCCTCAAAGGCATCTGTGCGGTAAGCACTATACAAAGTGTTCTCATAACAAACAACTATTGGGCTTTCATACGCCAGAATCTTCTGCATCTGAATGGCTGCCTCATACACCTCATCGTAGTCAGTTGAGTTGAGCAGCTGTTCTCTCCATGCATCATAGGATGCATTCCTGAAGTTTGGATAATTGTAGTAAGGCTCGTCTGCATATTGTGACCAATAATGATACGCGAGCCAGTCAACATCGAGGTCGCCGAAAGTCATACCCATGAAGACTATGTCATAGTCACCGTGGAAGTATAGTCGATTCAAATAGTCGTAGAAGTCCGTTGGAACCGACGATGCACGAAAACCGAGCGCCTGTAACGCCTCGGCCGTCTTGTTGCCGACATCAATCGCAATCGTGGAACTCTGAGCCACCTCGACAGCTATCTCATCAAGTTCAACCGTCCCTGGACCACCGGGACCAGGTCCCTCAAGGTAGCCGTCTGTGTCAGAGTCGACGAAGCCGGCTGCCGCGAGTAGGTCCTTACCCTTCTGAACGTCGGCATCATAATACGAAAAGGGCAACTGCCCCTCTGCAGAGAATGGATTGATCTGTGGCACCACACTGTCAAGTGGGACCGAGTGGTTATCCCAGACATCTTGGGAGATACCCACCTTATCGAGAGCAAAAGCCAGTGCTCTGCGGAACGCAGTGATATTGAAAGGATACTTTGCACAGTTTATGGTGAGATAGCCATACCCGTTGCGAAGAGTCGTGCCTAGTGACACATCGGGCGAGGCTGCCAACTCATCAATATAGGCTGTGTCAACAATATCGCCAATGATGTCGATCTCATTGTTCTTGAGTGCGAGTACCTGTTGATCATTCCCTCCGATGACCTTGAAGAGAAGAGTGTCGACATAAGGACCCGACCCGTCGACATGTGTTCCCGCAGCAGAAACGCCCGGCACGGACGTCATGCTGAGACCCAGTAGTGCTACTATGAGCAGAGAAACGATACCTAAGTTCCTGTTCCCCAATCTTACAACCCCTGACTCTCATCAGATAGTGGATTATATGCCACTCGATTCATATGAATAAATAACTTTCTACTCATCTGGTAACCAGAAGGAAACCTTCTATCCCCCACAAGCAATATATCGCTATGTGTCGTGCCAGACTTGGAGTGTGTCACACTTGAGATTGCGAACTCTTCTGGCAGTACTCTTGGTCATCTTACTTGTGACAGCAGCAATGATCATTTACATCATGGTCTTGCAACCTCAACCAGAGGACACGACTCCACCCACTATTACGATCACAAGTCCCGAACCCGACTCAACGGTCTCCGGTGTGATCACTATCAATTTCACAGCTACGGACACCAGTCCCATCACAGCCTTTGAGATTCGCATCAACGGAACGGTACGCAGCACCACAACCACCTACGACTGGAACAC
>JAGSHP010000284.1 GCA_029855925.1 Candidatus Thorarchaeota archaeon
CACTACGATTGTTGAGATTGAGACCCTGTTGGACTACGAGATTCTGGACGACATCGTCACGCTCTGGGCTATTGAAGGCCAACATGTCGGTGGTTACGAGCGAATGATTTTTGACATCAGTGAGAAGATTGATGAGTGCGAATGAGTTATTCAATGGTGGCGAATATTGATGCAGTCATTCACTCTATTGTCCTGGTTGCCATTGATCCTGATTATCCTGGGAGCCGTGGTGGTTATCTACGGACTAATATTGTACTTCACCAGCTCCGAGGGGGAGTCTATAGATCAATCGAGCAAGGGCTTCATCCTTCTCGGTCCCATTCCAATCGTCTGGGGCTTCGGGTGGAAGGGCTGTGCTATTGCCATCGTCATAGCAGTTCTATTCTTGTTGCTCATAGTGGGAGTGAGCTAGGCTGACCAGCCGCACTCGGGACAGATTGGGGGGTTCGTTCCAATGGTACGGACGATTACTCCGTTCACCAGACACTCTGGACAAATGTTGAGCGGCTTCTTGCAAGTGGGACACACATTACTCCTGCCAAGACATCGGATGCAGGTGATCGTGCCACATGACGAACACTTGATGGCGTGGGCGCCGCAGAACTCGTTCTTGCACCGATCGCATCTGAGTTTGGGTTTCTCCCGACAAATTGCACAGGTCTTTGCCATGTAAACGACCCCACTCACCTGATTCATGATATTGTCCCATATGACTCTATCTCTCAAGGGGTATGGATAGGTGAGTGCTTCACGATAGAAAAAAGTAGCTATTATCTAGAATGGGGAAATTTGGCATGTTGAACTCTGGTCACCATGACCTCACTAACTTACCGAAATATCTAGATACATTGAGTAATGGTCTGGGCCCGTGATGCGGACAGTGTAATACCCAAAGATTACCAAATGCTATAGTCATCCACTCGCCCAAGTTACTTGGATGATATTATGATCTTCAGATGTCGAAACTGTGGCGAGACCTCGAGTGACATTGACATGGTTCTCGAAGGAGCGTGCAAGTGTGGCGGTACCCGGTTCGAGCTGGTGTCCGAAGACTTCCTAGCGGCGCAAGGCGAGATCTCACCCCGAGAACGGATTCGTCAAGACCTGCACCTTTGGGTCGATCTCAACATAGACTCGCTTGATGTCGCAAAGCTGAACAATCTCAGAGTCCGCTTCGAGTACGATGACAGTATTGGTCAACCGCTAACGCGCTAATCCTCTCTCTTGCCAGATGATTTGCCAGAACCTTTGTCTTTGAGGGGCTTTTCGATCTTGGCGATCTGCCCCTCAATTTCAACTCCGAGGTCGACCTTACCCGCCACCGCGGCAATTCTCTGAACTGCTTTTAAATTATGTATTAATGTATCAAGCCACGAATAGATGTCGCCCGGATACGCCCAGAGGTGGAACTCGTCGTGCAGTTTCTTTGCGAGACCCGTTGGGTTGAGACCTGCCTGCCGGTGCTCGACCAGCCACCTGCCCAGTTTGATCTTGCCGTGATCGCACTCCGGATAAAGAGGACAACCACAGTTGAAGAACTCCTTTGTCCATTTTCCAAAGACGTCAAACACCCAGCTCGGGAGCCGAGCAGCCCCACCTCGTTTCTGTGAGAGGTCGCTGATATCTGAGAATACGCCCGAGAAGAACCTGGTGGGCATGTGCGTCCTGAACGCAGTATCGACCTCACTCTGAAGTTTGCTACTGAGGTAGACATTCTCAAACGGTTCCAGCTTGATTGCGATGTCAAGAACGTCCATGGAGTCTGTGAGCTTGTAGACCTCGAGTCCCTCTGTTGGTTTCAGGAAAGATAGAGTTGTCGCCTTTCCAAGCTCGGTGACCTTGATGCCGTCCTGAACACGAACCATGTGATGTCTGACTAGATGCTTCAATGCCTCTGAGGGCGGTACTGACATTGAGAGATGCTTTCTGTAGATTCTCGCAACATCCTCGAGCTTTGTTGCCCCGGTTGCACAGATGGAGGCAAGAGCCTGTTCAGCCGAGGTCTCAAGATCAGCGAATGGTTCAACATCCTCCACCACACCGTTGAGCAGCTCCACAGCAACCGCATCCTCAGTCCTGTCCTGGCCACTGTGGTATTTTCTGTCAGGCTCAACAATGAGGTAGACCTTTCCTCTGTCATGTTTTCCCAGTCTTCCCGCACGACCGAGCATCTGCTCGAACTCTGCAATTGACAACCAGTTCGCCCCCATTGCGAGTGACTCGAAGATGACCTGTGAGGCGGGGAGGTCCACCCCTGCGCCCAGTGCGGCAGTTGTGACCACGCAAGCATATCGCTGCGTTGCGTACGCCTGTTCCACACGCCTCCTGCGGTAGTAGGACAGCCCCCCGTGATAGACGGTCGCTGAGACCCTTTGGTCACGGAGCCAATCACTCAGGGCATGTGCTCTACGTCTAGAGAAAGTGAAGATGATCGTCTGTCCCCGATTGCCAGTGCTGCTGACAGTTCTGAACTCGTCTAAGACCAATCTTCGAATTATGTCCCGTTTGTCATCGTCGCTTCGAGCAAAGACGAGGTGGCGTTCCAATGGGACTGGGCGCCCCGTATAATTGATGAGCTTGAGCCGTAGTTCCTTTGCAAGTTGTTCAGGAGTTCCCACGGTGGCGGATAATGCCAAGATCTGCGCGCGTGGCGCATGATGCCGAAGCCTCACAAGAAGACCATCAAGTTCGGGTCCTCTCTCTGGGTCCGCCAGGTTCTGAATCTCATCGATGATGACTGTGCCAATGTCACCCAGTTGCTTGGTCTCTCGAGATCTGAATATGAGATCAAGTGCCTCGTACGTGGCGCACACGATATCGGACTTTGAGATGTCCGTGTCGACAATGGGCTTTCCCTCTTTTCCCACATCCAGGCGAGACATCCCCACCTTGATGCCTGTTCTCAGACCGAGCTCACGGTAGCGTCTTCGCCACAACTCGTACTTCTCGTTGGTAAGTGCGACTAGAGGGGAGAGGTAAAGCATCTTGCGCCCCTTCATTGCACGAGGGACTCCTGCGAGCTCCCCCACGAGGGTCTTCCCGGAGGACGTGGCTGAGACGATGAGAAGATTCTTTCCTTCAAGGAGTCCAGCCTTTATTGCGAGGCTCTGTACGGGAAGAAGTTCATCATACCCGTTCTTCTTTAGGACCTCCTTGAACTTGTCGGGAAGTGGGAGCCTCGACACTTTCTCTTGCACGCCTATGTCAACAGCCTCAATCCTGTCCACAAGCGTGATGTCTGACTCCTTTGTGGGGTCAAATCCAGGGGATAGCATGTCGATTACGCGAGGAACCGATTTTGTTCGAGTCACCATGAACTGAAGTTGTCTCAACATCCCCTGTGACATCTTCACACCGAGGCTCCTCAGTTCGGTCTTCAGTTCGGTCAGAGAGCAGCTGAGGCAGGCGACTTCAGTCGCTGACACCTTCACCGCGTTCTTTCGCGTTAGAACGGTGAGTCGGTCATCTCTCAGGCAGTGCATGCATACTGACACAACATTCGGCTTCGCTGTCTGAATTCGTTTGAGGAAGTCCACTAGCCTCTCCAGAAATGGGGGTGTTGCCTCCTTCGGGATGACAATCCCCTTCGCCTTTCTGAGAATCTCGTGAAACTCCTTTGGTTGGTAATAGATTGGTTTGTTGAACTTCACAAACCAGGCGCGTCTAATCTCCAAGAGACCGCTCTTTCGTTCGCCAAACTCGATTAGCCCTGCCAGCTGCGCTCGTTGTCGGTCTTTGAGGACGGCAGAATATACCTCGACCCGGCAGACCAGCTCTTGCTTGGTCTTCCGAAGAACGATGGTGTATGGTCTCGAGAGAATCTTCTGGATTCTGGCATCGGCTACTTCCAAGATAAACGTCCTCACACTGAAGCCGTCTTAATGAGCAAAGACCTTTGTGGTGTGTTAGGGTCTCAGACTCATAGTTCGAAGATGAACTTGTCTTCGTGGCGCTCGATGGACTTCATTACCTCTTCGAATTCCGTCCTGTACGCCTCAGCACCCAGCTGCATCTCAACTCCTGCCTTCTCCACGATCATCCAGTCATCCATGACCTCATTGTCGTTCAGTCTGGCAAAGCGCTTGAAGGGCACGGACATTACCTTCACCTTGTCCGGGCTGAGGAAGCCCCTCTTCTGGTAGTGCGTGACCAACAGCCTGTACATTGGGCCGTTTGTGCCTGCAAGAACGAACTTGGCTCTCTGCACTCCTGATACATGTGAGACATGGATTTTCTTTGCAAGGTCAATTGCATGTGCCGTCATTGGCACTGATGCCTCGGGGTGTTGTTTCATAATGATCTGGCCCGGGAGAATATTCCCATGCTCCACAATCACCTTCCTGATGATCGTGACTATCTCCTCTGTGCGCCCCGTTTCAAGAGGATCGATCACCTCGGGATGTACTATGTCCACCTCTGGAAGGGGTTCATCAAGTCGAAGCTTGGAGGGATCAAACATGAGTCCCCCGATTATCTCTGTGACATCTATGGCTCTGCCCTTCGCCTTTGCCCTTCCCTTGAAGACTCCGGGCCCAATCAACATCGAATACACCGTGTCTCCCCGAATGATTGACCAGAGCTGGTTGGAGAGCATCAGTACCTTCCCATCCAGGTCAGCACCCTTGAAAACACCAATGTCGAAGTCGTAGGTCTCGACTTCAATCAACCAGTACATGGGAGTGCTCTGCATCATAGTATCTCACCTGTTGTAGATGTTGTTAGTTATGAACTGGAAGATGAATTTTGCCGACTGGATCTCTCGCTCGTCTATGGGCACGATGCGAATTTGGTCCTTTACTTCGTTCGAGAAGTCACTCATTGTGGACGAGTCGAGTTTGAACCTGGCGATTATCTCGTTCAGGGTCTTCAGAATGCCTTGCTCGAGTGGGGTGTTCTGGAGTTCGAGGACATGAAGAACCCTTGATATGCGTTGGACAAGGTACTTCTGGCGTTCCTCTTCGGGTCGTCGCCTGGCCAGATGGATATCTCGTTCCAAGAAGTCAAAGGGCGACGTCATATCAGGTTCGACCTTGCTACCACGTGTTGATGCTGCTCCAAACTCGATGTATTTCGACTTGTCGCCTCGACCAAGTGGCTTCGGAACCATGTGTAAGAGAAGGTGTCCAACGGCAAGTGGGCTGAGCCTTGTGATGTCCTGGGAGAGGTCATCGATGACACTTCTCACCGAGGCCATCATCGAGTCAATTGTTGTTGAATCAGAAGCAGTGGAGAGTATTTTTAATAATAATCTAAATAATGCTTGATTGCGTCTACGTAGAACGGGAAGCCTTCCCAAGAACGTGGCTCTTGGCCATTTGGTTAGCGCGGGACCGAAGGCAATAAGGACATCCCTCGAAGTCGACTTGGGATGTTCCTTCAACCATGTCTCAACAATGGGAGTGATCACACCCCTCGCCACTTTGGTCCGTTCACGCAATACAACGAGCGCTTGTTCTGCAGTTGCTGATTCGGTATTGAGTGCACTCTCCAGGTTCGCAATGCTACGAACCTTGAGTTCCATGTCTCGGGCGAACTTTCCATAGATATACTCAATCCACTTGCCCTCGTTGATTGCAAGATCGAGGATGTTACCTGGTATGTTGGGAATCTCTTCTCCGACAGCGGCTCTTCGTTGAAACTCGTAGGCGATGAGATCAATGGCTCTTCTCAGATTCGTTATGCTGTCCATATCGATCAGATATGCAATGATGGCAACCTGTAAGGGGCAATCATACTCTTCGGCAATCTTGCGTGCTCGCTCAATTGGAACTCTGAATGCGCGTGTCCTAAGATTTGTGTATTTCTCTTGAAACTCTCGGACTAGGCCTCGTTGACTCTCATCAGTCATCTTTTTGAGCTCTGATTCCGGAAGCAAGATGCAGGTTACACTCCTCTAAGCAGCGAATTCGCATTCGCATGAATAGAGAACCCAATTATCAGTTATGAATGATACTGGGGCGTACTCCCTCTTTTTATTGGAACCATGCGCGTCCGTCAGCTTGAACTAAGAGATACGATTTACACGCCCATCCAGAGCATCAGAAACTCAAATCCAAGGCCAAAGAAGACAGAACCGATGATGAGTGCAAGTGCAGCCTTGGTCTTGGAGAAGTGACGACTGTGCTCCACGTGAACAACTAGCCAGCCAAATGCGAACAGTCCGAATACGAAGAATACAATTGACAGAGGGAAGAACAATGTTAACATGTCTATTTGGAGCATACTTGTCACCTGATACTACTTTTTCTGGAAATCTCACATTTCAGTTTAGATTTAAAGGTCACGGTCATCTGTACTACTACGCCGTGAACGCAAACTCTTGCTCGTGGACGGTTCCATCAATCTCTACACGGCGTCGAAGCTTTCCTGTCTTCTTTGCGAGCCGGCGCTTCTCTGCGAAGGAGAGTTTGGGGTCCTCCGGAATCTCAATCTCCTCGATGACTATGTCCTGTCGGACCTTCACCTTCTTGGCCTTATCAGGTATCTCATCTGCGACATCGGGAAGTACTTCCCTCAAGAGAAATTCCCAGACCTCTGGTGTGCGGGCCAATGCTCCCTTTGAGAACACAGGGTCCTTTTCACTCTCTCCCTCTTCAGATGCGGCTGGCGATTTGGGGAATGATGTCTTCGTTGCAATCTTCCATGGCTTCAATCCATCATTGGGAGTGAGGGACAAGAGAAAGAACGTGGTCGGGTCATCGTGTTCTAGAAGTTCCTTCAGATGCTGTGACGGAACAACTTCCTTCACTTTTGCCTTGTAAGTTGTTGCGCCCTTGCCCTTTGCAATGCGCCACTCAAGAGGCATAGCGATATTGCTGAATTCGTCTCGCCGATCGGTATATGTTGTGATGACTCCTGCAACCTTCTGCATTCCTTCTGGAACATGATTCACATAGGCGCGGACAAACACCTTTTCAAGGTCCAAGTCGGCTTTGAATGCAATCTTCTTTCGAGATAGAGTGAGAAATGCTCGTGGCCCTGGGTGAGTGCCCTTTCCGTACTTCAGGATCTTTGCATGCACGAATTCATCGGCCTTGCCATCAATGATTTTTGCCAGCCAGTCCATTGGGTCTTCCCTCTTCTCTCAGGACGTTTCAATCCCTGATTTAAGCCCTTCGTACACACAATGGTCGTACTACTCTTATTCTCAAAATGAATCAATGATTCAGTTGATGAATCGATGAAGCATTCCGATAATTCTACAATACGGACAAAAGAATAGAGCATAGAACCTTGTTTCATGGTTGGCTTATCAAATCGACAATCATACCTTACAAATCACATACCTGACCTAATCTGTTAGAGATTGTAAGGCCCAGTATATCCTACCGTCCGCATGGCGCTCAACGCATCAA
>JAGSHP010000093.1 GCA_029855925.1 Candidatus Thorarchaeota archaeon
CATTGACACTCTCGTACGGTGATGATACCATGTCGCTCCTCTCCTGGATTCACGACAATGGCCTTGTGTACTCGGAGGAGTACGAAGAGGATGTCATCAGAGTGGAGGCCGACCTACCAAAGGAAGCAGCTCAACGCCTCTTCAAGACGTTACCAGTGGGGTCACTCCGTCGCTTAGAATGATGATTGCGCTGTTCGTATTGATTTATCAAGTAACATCTCACGATATCGCCCGGTGGTCTTCAGATGATTGCTATGGAGCTCAAGCCAATCAAAGAGATTCTTCAGATGCTAGAGGGATATGAGAAGATCGTTCTCTTTGGTGATAGTGGCTGCGCGCAGATGTGCGACGTGGGCGGGATTCTTCAGTTGGAAGACATGGAAGAGCTCCTCTCCTCGCATGGCAAGATAGTCCTCGGATACGTCTTCGTTGAAGGTGGCATCTGTGATGGTAACGCCTTCAAGCTCTCCGTCGCAAACAAGATGCACATGCTTGAGGAGGCAGATGCCTATCTTGTACAGGCGTGTGGTGTCGCCACTCAAGTGGTCACCGAGGCTCTACCCGCAAAGGAGGCATTTCCTGCAACGAACACACAGTTTCTTGGCTCGATGCCCGAGCGATTCATGCATTATGAGAAGTGTTCCATGTGCGGTGACTGCGTTCTCCATCTCACAGGCGGAATCTGCCCGATCACGCGCTGCCCCAAGGGACTGCTCAATGGCCCCTGCGGTGGCGCCATGAATGGCAAGTGTGAGGTCAATCCTGAGCAAGACTGTGCGTGGCAGCTGATCTATGACAGACTGAAGGCACTTGGGAAGTTGGACAATATCCGCAAGATCTGGGACCTGCGCGATTGGAGTCCCACCCACAAGCCTCGCAAGATTGAGGTGACTGGGGACTCGATGATGTCATAGAATATCATAGCAATCGGTGACGGTTCGAATCAAAAGAGATATAGAACTGAGGAAGGCCGACAAGATAGACAAGAGACGGAGATAGAGGTGCTGACACTCACACGACTTCAGGAATTACTTGAGAGAGGAGAATTCGTTGTCACGGCCGAGGTCGGTCCGCCACATGGCTCCGACAGCCGCATGGTGATCACGAAGACGGATTTGATGAAGGAACACTGCGATGCGATAAACATCACGGACAATGTTCGTGGCATTCCCACCATGGACAGTTCAGTCTGTTCGCATCTTGTCATACAGGCTGGCGCTGAGCCAGTCATGCATATATCCGCCCGAGACAGGAATCGCATTCAGTTGGAGAGCGCGCTCTATGGGGCTCATGCCTTGGGAGTGAGGAATCTCCTATTTGTGACAGGCGACCATTCGTTGCTGGGTACACACCCTGAGGCCAAATTGGTCTATGATTTTGACTCAATTCAGGCTCTGCAGATTGCACGGCATCTCATGAGCGGAACTGACCTCTCTGGACAGAAGCTTGAAGGCATCCCTGAGTTCTATCTGGGGTCCACGTTCAATCCATATGCCGATCCCATTGAACTTCAGATCTGGCGAGTTGAGAAAAAGCGCGACTCTGGTGCCCGATTCTTTCAGACACAAGCGATCTATGAAATCTCTCGTTTTGAGGAGTTCATGGACGGTGTGAGGCCCCTTGGCGTTCACGTACTGGCTGGAGTCATCCCTCTCAAGGGTCCAAAGATGGCCCGATTCATGAACCGTCGCATCCCCGGGATTGCAATTCCGGAGGAGATGATTTCTCGGCTTGAACGTGCAGGAAGTGGTCTTACAGGAGATGCGAGACGCAAGGCCATGAAGGACGAGGGTGTTGAGATTGCTCTCGAGACCATTGAGGCAGTACGCTCGATTAATGGTGTTAATGGAATACATATTATGGCAGTGGGTTGGGAAGAAGTAGTGCCAGAGCTTGTTGAACGAGCGGGCCTGCTGCCCCGACCAAGATGATGTGGTGATGTGATGTTTGTATTCAAAAAGGAGCAAGAAACAGTAGAGATTGCTGGCATCAAGATTGGTGGTCAACCCGGAGAAAACCCCACCGTGCTCGTTGGAGGGCTGTTCTTCAAGGGACAACCTGTTGTGGAGAACATGAAGGAGGGACGATTCGACTCTGATCTGACTCGTCAATGGATTGACACTGCCAACATGATGGTCGAGATAACTGGTCACCCTGCAATCATCCAGGTCTATGGTCGTACGCCCACAGCAATGGAGCGTCATATCCCGTGGATTGCAGAGAATTTCGATGGTCCATTCATGTTCGAGTCAACCAGCGCAAAGGCTCGAATTCGTGCCATCGAGCTCTGTGACGAGATGGGCCTCTCTGATCGAGCAATCTACAACTCCATCAATCTGTCAATGAAGGGCGATGAAAAGGAAGTGCTTCAGCAGAGCACCATCAACTCTGCTGTTGTTCTTGGCTGGTCCCCACGAGCGATGTCATTGCCTGATAGAATGGAAGTTGTGACGAGCATGATAGACTTGGCTCGAACCTTGGGTATCGAGAGGATGCTGGTAGATCCTGCAACCTTGCCAGTAGGTGCAGGGTATGGACTCGAGTATCGGACCACTCTTGCCATAAAGTCCGAACTGGGCTTGCCCACATGTTTAGGGCCACATAATGCTCCCTCGGCCTGGCGATTTCTAAGACGGGAAGGATTCAACGATGAGGCTGCACATCTATCTGCAATTGTAGCTGCCACGGTCGCCGCACAAGTTCTTTCCACAGACGCTGTAATGTATGGGTCCATGATTAGAACGCGAGAGGTGTTCACTGCAGTCGCACTGATCGGAAATGCATTGGCTGCGTCCGCCGCAGAGGTGCAACATGCCCTTGGTGAGGACATTCCTCTCTTTGATCCGAAGACCGCAGAGTAGGAGGAGATTCTTGTTTGAATGACGACAACATTCAGAAATGGCCACCTGCCCCAGGGGACTACGAGGTCGGAGACCCCACTCACCCTGTTGCAATCTGCACTCTTGGAAGGAAATTCGATGTCCCTGCGGAGCGTGCAATCATTGGCACCTGCAAGACCGAGAACATTGGAATAGAGCGAGTCTTGATTAACGTCATATCCAATCCCAATATCCGCTACTTCATTCTTGCTGGCCCGGAGATTCCCGGTCATCGAACAGGCTCCTCTCTCTCAGCCCTGTACAGGAACGGGATAGACCCCAACACCCGCAAGATAATAGACGCCGAAGGGGCCATTCCCTATATTGAGAACATTCCCATAGAGGCTGTTGAACGATTTAGAAACCAAGTAGAATTCATCGATATGATGAACGTTACCGACCCAGAAAAGATTGCAGAGTCTGTGAATGCGGTCCTAAAGCAGCCAGTCGAGCCATATCCTGAGGAACCATTCTGGATTGAGTTCACCCATGAGTCACGGAGCGCAGCACCACGTGTCCACAGTGGGGATATTTTTGTCCTACCAGAATTCGGGGTCGCACTTGACCCATCCACATCGGAACTCGGCGGTGGCGCCCTCTCCGTTGTGATCTCGCTTCCCCCGAATCATGTCATAATTGAGATACAGTCCGACGAATCTGGAACCATATTACTTGGAAAGGAGGTTCAGTAATGTTCGCGTTTGAGAAGGAGCAAGTTGTCTATACCATAGGCGACATTCGAATTGGAGGAACTCCTGGTGAGAATCCAACCGTGTTGGCAGGCTCGATATTCTATGAAGGAGACAAGATCGTTGAAGATGCGGCTCGAGGTATATTTGATCACAATGCTGCCGAAGACATGATACACCGACAAGATGCGATGGCGGAACTGACGGGGAACCCCGCAATTGTCCAGGTTGTTTCATCAAGTGCGGACGCACTCATCAAGTACATCGAGTTCGTTGCTGACCTGACCGAAGTGCCAATAATCATCGACTCCACCAATTCAGAGGTTCGCATTGCAGGCCTAAGATATGCTGAAGAGGTCGGTCTGCTCGACAATGTGATCTACAACTCACTGAACATCTCTGCAAGCAAAGAGGAACTTGACTCCCTGTCTGAACTTCCCCCGGAGTCAGCAATCATCCTTGCATTCAATCCTCAAGACTCGTCTATTGCAGGAAGAAGAAGAGTGCTTGATGAGGGTGGTTTCGACCTAGACCGTGGACTACTGCAGATTGCCCGCGACCTAGGAATATCGAAGCCTCTCATTGACACAGCAACAACAGCCATTGGGGCAGGTGCAGGCTCCTCTGTCGGGTTCACTTTTGTTGCGAAGGCGGTCTATGGACTTCCCACGGGGTCCGGTATTCACAACGCTCCTGTGTCTTGGCCTTGGCTTCGAGAGTACAAAAAGAGCAACAAGGCCGCCTACAAGACATGCGATGTCTCTTCAAGTCTGCTCGTATTGATGATGGGTGCGGACTTTGTCTTGTACGGACCCATAAAGAACGCGGAGGTTGTCTTTCCCGTGGTCGCTATGGGTAACGTGTTCTCAGGAGAGTTTGCCAAGATGGAACTGGGCGTGGAACCATCCGAAGATCATCCCTTCAACCGTCTCGTATGAGCTGCTGGAGACCTTAGACATGACGTTTCGAATCGTGCGACCCAAGAGCATGAGCATAGCCTCGCTTCGAAGAGGTCCCTTCTACACCGTGGCATCGGTGGAGCTTGGCAACACGACTACGAAATGTATCATCGTTTCCACTAATCTCATGACAGGCGAGATGTTTGAGATTGGCAAGGAAGTGCGACTGACAAAGACGGTTCGGCCTCCTCAGGAGAATGAGACCATCTTTGGTAGTACCCTTGCAGGTGTCGACCTCACGCGTGAGTCGGTTGCTGAACTGGTGCGTGATACCCTACTTGCAGCTGTGGCAAAGACACATCTGAACATTGAGCAGGACATTCACTTCGTTGTTCGTTCCACTGGTGTGACGGCTGGGTTTGCAAGACCCGAGGATGTCGGTTCTATGGTCAAGGCCTTGGCGGACGGTTGTATCGCCGCGGGAGTCCCGCCGCGGAAGATGACCGCATCAATCTCTCCGGACAATCTGCCACCGGGAATACGCCAATACACATGGCTACAGAAGGTGTACTTCGATGGTGCAGTGGCGGGCTCGCTTCCCCCGTCCAATACAGAGATTGTGGCAAATGAGATGGAGGGCGAACTTGTGACAGCTGGGCTGAAGGGCGCAGCCAAGTCTACACAGATTGACTTTAGAAACCCGGTCATGACTCTTGATTTTGGTACAACTCTCGCCGGACGCATAACAAACGACGAGTCCCCCTATGCAAAGACTGTCGGTTCGTTTGCTGGGCTTGCAGGAGCCATTCCTGACGCGCTTATCCGTGGAACCGACCTCGTCAACAGCGAAAATGGGAGCGTCATAGAGGTCGACGTTCCAAAGCGGTATCGCCCACTGGAGGTCGCTGACCACTGGATGGATGCCACAGAGAGCATCATCAGGGTTGAGCATGTACCCGATGGAGTCGACCGCTACGGCACCGTCCCTGTAAACACCCGCGCAGCAACCGAATCTGGTGTTGAGCTGATTGGTGTCGATGCTGGGGTCAATGGGTCCGGACTGGACAGACTACGTCGTATCGGTCAGGAGATCTATGAGACAGAAGGGCTCCCTTCGCTCATGTCGCTGATTGACATCGTCCAGGCTCGCATTGTACAGCGTCTTCTTGCGATTGCCGAGTCGGAGCACCTGATCTATCCTGAGACGTCGCTGGGTCTCACAGGTCGTGCCATCACCTCTGGCGCAAAGCCTAGGATTATAGCAAACGAACTGCGGATGAGCAACGGCAAGGCATGGATTGCCTCCCATGATCTTCTCTTTGTCGAAGATGGTCTCGCAATGGGTGCGGGCGTTGCTGCGCGTTGCATGAACTCTCTCGGCACTCCTCGAAATCCGATGGGCGGACGGCGAGGGGAGGGCTGCGTCATGTCAAAGAGAATGAAGCTGCAGCGATCACACTCTAAAGATAGTCATTGACCGCTTCACAGAGTTTATCTAGCCTCTCTCTGTCCTCATGTTGAGGTCATTCATTGTGCTTGTCATACCAATCAAGACCAGAATCATTCATCCCGAAGACGACTTTCTAGACGTTGTTCTCGGGGGTCTCACGAACACCGGACATGAGATTGATGATGGGGACATTCTTGGTGTTGCCGAGACCCCTCTGGGGACAACAGAGGGACAGATGGTCCGCCTCAGCGATGTGAAGGTTTCGCCAGAGGCACTGGAGTTGGCAAAGAAATATGATATAATTCCAGAGATTGCAGAACTGGTTGTCGAGGAGGCCGACGAAATCCTTGGTGGCGTGTCACACATCATGTTGACAATCAAGGACAATACTCTGATGGCCAATGCTGGCGTTGACAAGTCCAATGTCCCTCCAGGATATGCCTCCCTTCTCCCCAAGAATCCCCGAGCAAGTGCAGAGCGACTTCGTCAGGAGGTCAAGAAGCGCCTTGGGAAGAACATTGGCGTCATTGTAATTGACAGTCGCACACAGCCACTGCGCCTGGGTACTATTGGAATGGCACTCGGCGTTGCTGGTTTCAGACCTGTAGTCGATGAGAGAGGACACCCTGATCTCTTTGGAAACAAGTTGCGTGTCACTCGTCGTGCCATAGCTGATAACTTGGCGTCCGCTTGCACGGCTGTCATCGGCGAGTCCAATGAATCAATTCCTGCCGCACTGATCAAAGACCCCCCGGTAGAAATCGTTGATGCGTCATTCTCGTCCTCGGAGATGTGGATCAGCCCAGACGAATGCCTCTACATGGCGATTTTTGATCAATGGCGCCCGCACAAGAAATAGCTATTTAAGATGCAGTCGCTGGTATGGAGATGGAAATGGTACACAACTGCAAGAGATTATTCTTCACTCCGGAGATGTTCAAATGAATGATAATACAGTCCTTCTCGACGTGAAGACATCTGGAGCATCAGGCGATATGTTTCTCGCCGCCCTTCTTGATCTATTAGATGACGATGAGGCTCTACTACCTGTTGCTGCAAGTCTGCTCATCTATGACCCCACGATACGGGTAAAGGTTGAGAAAGTTGAAGATGGACGAAAGATAGACGTGACTGCTGACGAGGGACTCAATCTATCACCCAAGTCACTCCAAGAGGTGATTAATGGTGTTGCTGAGGAATTGGAGCTCTCAAAGCAGGCGGCGTCTTTTGCGCTACGGGCTCTACAGGAACTCCTTGAGGCCGAGTCACGAGCTCACGACACGCCCATTGATGAATTGCATCTCCACGAAACGGGATCGGTTGATACGGTCCTCGATATTGTAGGCACGGCATACCTGCTAGAGATGGCCGGCCTTATGGACAAGACACGGTTTCTGTCTACTCCTGTAGCAGTTGGGAGCGGTACGATTCAGACAGAACATGGCGAGTTAGAGGTTCCAGTACCTGCAGTAGCAGAGACTCTTGTGGTTCATGAAGTCCCATTCATCACCGGGGAGGCAAAGACAGAGGTGCTGACTCCAACCGGTGCAGCAATTCTCGTTGCCCTTGTGAATGAGTTTGTAGACTCTACTGAAGGATTCGAAGTAATTCGTTCTGGCACCGGTTATGGGTCACGTGATTTGGGCGACGTATCAAATAGAATGAAGATTCTTGTTGGTAATTTTACTATGCCCTCTGGGGCTGCTACAACATCGGGAACAAGCACGACCACTGGACCTGCAAGTGATGAACAACGACCACCTGAAGCACAAACGTCTCTTAGGAAAGCTGAGGAGATCGCAATGGAACATGGTTGGGAATCTGATGATGTAATTGTAATTGAAGCGAACGTAGATGATGTGGATGGCGAGGCAATCGGAAACATCTTTGACGCGCTTCTGGATGAAGGAAGTGCTCTCGATGTTGTGATGATTCCAGCATATGGCAAGAAGAATCGCCCTTGCTACGTCATCAAAGTCATTGCCAGAGCCGAGAACCTATCTACGATCTCCAAGATCATGGTTCGGCATCTTGGTACACTGGGTGTCCGCTATACAACTTGGAGTCGTCTAAAGGCCTCTCGTGAGATAATTGTATGCCGTCTGGAACTTGATGATAAGGAGTACATGGTGCGTGTGAAGATCTCACGCGGTCCAAATGGCGAGATCATCAATATCAAACCAGAGGCTGATGACATCGTGAAGGTCTCACTTGAGACCGGTATTCCCGTTCGTGAGATCAAGCCACGTGTCGCGCTTCAGGCGTATGCCGTCACTGAGTGACTTGTTCGTAAATTACTGAGACGCATTGATGGCTCGTCTGAGATACTGGACCGGAATCAGGTTCTCGAAGGCGCGATGACATAGGAGCGCATATGCGTCAGGGTCGTACCGATCATACTTGGTGAGCAATTCCAGAGGCCTAACACGCTGTTCAGGGATGTTCGAGTCTGACTGGACTATGATGTATCTTACCTTTTGACCCGCATGAAGTTCTCTTCCTGCCCTCTTCAGTTGTTGTGCTGCGAGTGCCGCGCGCGAAGTGGCTCTATATTCATCAGGGTTCTTGCTCAATCTCGAATGTAGAATGAGGTCCTGAACCTCCACATCACCATCGTACAGTCTTTGAACATACTCTTCGCATACGACCCGCGCCTTTGATATTGACCTGATGAACTCGCTCTTGTTTTCTGCGCGCGCGAGCACCCTTATCATCTCCTGCTGGCAATCGTTCACATACCTGCATGTATCACGTCTTCGAGTCTCAATTCCACGTGTCTTTATTGCCCCATTGAGAAAGACTCCGTAGTATCGATTGAGCGGTGCAATTGTGGGATGCAAACGTGAGGATGGTATTACGAGCCATTTGTAGAACCCCTTGAGCGACATCTCAATCCCTATCTCGTCGGTGACCCGTTGGCAAAAATCGATGAGCAAGTCATAGTCTGCTCCCTTTGGAGACCGCACCCATACTGAGTCCACAATCCCATGAATTATCTCAAGTCCCATCTCCTCACCGATCTCTCGGGTCCTCAAGAGCACCTCCCTTGCATATGCTGTGACCGCAGTATGTGCCTCCACTCTCCCGAATCGAGCATTCTTGAAACCAAGATATCCAAAACAAGACACCAGTACCCCCTTCAGTGTGTTCTGCATGAGCTTGTACCTTCGTGCATCATGACCTTGTTGAATCAGCTGTTTGAAGGCTGTGCGTCTTCTCACGATTGCCTCCAGCGACTTGGCAACGATTCCTCTCTTTCTGTCGCAGATCCGATAAGGGACTCCCGGAATCTCTCTGCAGAATTGCCTGTCAAACTCGCAAGACTCGCGCAGGCAGATCGTTTCTGGGCTGATATTGTGATTGACCATCAGTGAAGGATACATGGATGAGAAGTCGCACTCAGCTACGTGCTCGTATATGTCCGGGCGTGGCTGAAAGATCAGCCCGCCTCTATCAATGATTGCCAAGCTACTTACGGGCTTGAGGAACTCGGGGTTCTTTTTGACTGGTGGAATTAGAATGTCCATCTTGAAGGCGGTGTAGTATTGTACTGCTGCATTCACACTACCAATTGACATGCGTGCTATCCTCTGAGGTGATACAAATGCTATACGACACCCCTCGATGATGCCTTCCAATCCTGAGGGCGAATAGTACATACTTGCCGCCCTGTCGATATGGATTCTTCCATTGAACATGACCTGGTTGCCCGGCTTGAATACTACTTGGTTGTACTGCCAGAAGGAATCATGTTCCCTCCCAATGACCTCCAGAGGAGTCCCATCCCGTGAGAATGTCAGTCTGATGCCATGTACCTTGGCACGTAGAGTCAGATAGCGGAATAGAAATTCATCTCCACCCCTCGTAGTGATGACGTCGGGATCAATTCTGTCAACAACTCTTTGTAGCTCCCGTAAGATGGCCCCCTCATCATCATCCTCAATTCTGATGGTCCTCCCATTATGATAGATCTCGACTCTCTGGATTGGATCATTCTCGTGGGGAAATATCCCCTCTGTCTGAATAAACACCTCCAGCTGTATCTCCTTGAGTTGAGGCACATCGTACTCCACATTCTCTCTGTCATCAAGTCCCCGCAGGCTGATGATGCCTTCACGTTTGTCAGTTTCTACCTCTATTCTCCCAAATGGAAAGACCTCATCTTCAATGAAGAACTGCTGAACTGGATCAATATCACTGTGAAAGACTGTGCAAGACGGAATATGCTCAAGGTCACGTGCCACTCTTCTAAATGCACATGGTGCTGTGAAGACCCGAATGACCTCTGTGCGCACATCGTCGTATACGCTGACGAACTTCTGTTCGATTGATGCACCTGTGACCAACTGGTGTTCTTCTATGCTCCGAGCAATACTCTCCAATGTGCGATCCTGCAGATCAGTGAAGTGCAAGTACAGTGAGGGCTTGAATCTCCCGTACGAGTATCCCCTCGTCTTTCCCTCTCGCTTAATCCAAAGTGTAAGAGCATCTCGCTTACAATCAATACTTGCATCTAAGAGCCAGCCAGTGAATCTCATTTGTCTATTGGCCCCACCACTTCCTCAAGTTGGGCTATTCTTCTCTCAAGATCTCGTAGTGACCCGAGTATATCAATCAGCGCTGCCACAACGATGACCTCTGATGTTCGGGCGACCATCATGGTCCCCGCATCACCTCTCGCCCGTGCACTGTCGAACAGCCGCTCCATCAGTTCACGTTCTTGAGGTCGGAGCGCGCGCTTGAACTGTTGCCATCGCTGGGCCTCTACGTTGATGGCATCACGAAAGGTCCTGATCGTTCTACCCATCCAAGTCACCATTGATCACTCTGTCTGTGGACACTGCTATTCGGGCTTGAGTAGACCTGGCTCTTTCTATCTCCGTCTGTCCCTCTAGATGGACGTGTTCAGGGGTGACTGTTCTCCGAAACTACTCACAAAATCGCTTGGTATGTCAAACACGGAAGTTTCATATTGGGCATTCTCTCACACTTCATAGGTTCAATTGACTACACAAAGCGATACAATGAGATAGAGCGCTAACACAGAAATTGGTGGTCACAATATGGTAACTGCACTATTCAAGGTCGTTCTCATGGGAGATGGCTCGGTTGGAAAGACGAGCCTCAGGCGATCGTACATGGGTGAAAATTTCAGGGCCTCCTACATGATCACGATTGGCGCTGATTTTGCAGTCAAGAAGATGTCACTCGAGGGCGGTCATGAGGTCAGCATACAGATATGGGACCTCGCAGGACAGGAACATTTCAAGAATGTGCGATCCACCTTCTATAAGGGCGCTCAGGGCGCACTGGCTGTATACTCTACTGTCGAACGTTCTTCTTTTGAGAACCTACATAACTGGATTAATGAATGCTGGACAAATGCTGGGAAGAAAATCCCCATTGTTGTGATTGGCAATAAGATTGACCTGCGTGAGCAGTTTCAAGATAATCCCGCCATGCGACAGAGCATTGTTACCACGGCTGAGGGCCAAAAGTTCGCTCAGGATCTTCAGGCTCGTGAGGGCGTTCACACATCATTCCTTGAAACATCTGCAAAGACAGGACAGAACGTTGAGGCTGCGTTTCTCGAGCTCGCAATCAAGATTCTCGAAGCTGGCGGACTTGCATGATTGTCTGATAGAACTTGATTTGAACAATGCGCTTGATTCACAAGACTTTTAGAGCAAATCAACTGGCCTCCTATGCAAGCCACAGGAGTGTCCACGATGACTGAGGAACTGTCCCTCTTTCTCAAGCCAAAGATTCTACGACCGAAGGCCGAGCACGGCTCTGAGATCACGCGTCGATTTGCAATGAACAAGGTCGGCAGAATGATTGCCGCCGCTATGCAGGACCGAAGTATCCGCTTCTTTGATGTAGAAAACGGTCAAGAGGTGCAACGGATACAGGATGACTATCTGTGCACGTCAATTGCGTTCAGTCCGCGTGGGGACATTGTGGTCACCGGAGGGGTCGACCGGCTGATCAAGGTCTGGGACATAAAGACTGGCGAACGTATCGCAACCCTAGAAGGTCACTCGTATCCAATCCTCAGTCTGTCCTTCTCCCCTGATGGTGATAGGTTTGTATCGGGTAGTGGCGACACCACTCTAAAAATCTGGAACGTTGATGACTTTCAGATGATCCATCATCTCAAAGGGCATTCCCTCTATGTTGTTAGTTGCGAGTGGGACCCACTAGGAAACCGGGTCATCTCCGCTGGCGTGGATGGTGCTATTGGCATTTGGGACCCCAACACTGGGGAGAAGATTGACTGGATCCAAGAGCATCGTACGGCAGTGCACTCCATTCATTTTTCATCCGATGGATCACTTCTTGCATCCGGGTCATCTGACCTTAGCATCATAGTCTGGGACGCAACTGGTAGGTCCTTGGAGATGAAAAAGAAGCTCCTTGGTCACTCTGGGGAGGTCAGGACGGTCTCATTCAGTTCTGATGCAAAATACCTTGCCTCTGGATCAAGTGACAAAGACCTCTTCATCTGGAAAATGGAGGACTATTCTCGGGCTGGTGAGAGCACAACATTCAGCGAAGTGGATGGTCTCGAGTGGTTGCCCAACACGCACTCTTTCATAACGGCTGATGGCACTGGCGCCATTGTTCGGTGGGACGTAAATGAGTTAGGGGCGATAATGGCACCCTTCAATGCTCTTCTAAAAGAGATTGAGGCGGACACGGAACACGCGCGTCGGGAGGAGCTAATCCAGAAATATGAAGAACTCAAGTCTCAGTACGATCCCGAAGTGCTTCGAGATAAACGCGTCTTTTACATACTCTGGCAATGCAGAAGAGGCTTGGGCCTGTTGAAAGGGAAACCGCGTAGCACGTAGGTTAATCCCCACTACTTTTCGGTGACCGAATCAATCATTATCTCGCAGAGTGTAGTGAATGCCTCCTCGACATTCTCGCCTGTTAATGCACTTGACTCAACATAGAGTGAGCCTATTCTGTCTGCATACTCCCTTCCTTCCTCTGTAGATACGATTCTACTGTCCGCGAGGTCGATCTTGTTTGCAACGACGACAAGAGGTATCTCCCTGTTGAGGCTATTGAATGCCTCCTCACGCCATCTATCAAGGTTGATGAAGGTACGCCGCCGTGTGACATCAAAGACCAGTAGTCCTCCTCGGGCGCCACGGTAGAATGATTGACGAACAACCTCAAATCGCTGTTGTCCAGCAAGGTCCCATACCTGCATAGTCACGCTGGCCTTGCGACTTGGCACCTCGACTCTCTTAATTGCAAAGTCACTTCCAATTGTCCGCTTGTAGTCAGAATCAAAGTGGTCCTGAGTGAATCTCAGAGTCAATGCAGTCTTGCCCACAGCTCCATCTCCCAACATGACCACCTTGAATCGGAATTCTGACGGCAATTACTTCACATCCTCATATCATTCTCCATCAATGCGACTTAAAACAATTGTCCGCGAGTATTGTGAGAGGGCGCGTAGCTCACCCGCACATGATTTAATAAGCAAATGCGCAAAACGAATTAGTGGTCATCAGGTAGAGATGAGATAACCATGAAGCGCCCGGATTATTCAGCCCTTGCGGGAATACTTGAAGAGATGAATCAAGAGGGAGGATATACTGTTTCTATCCTTGCTAGGGATGATGGCCTGCTAATGGCATCTGCAACGAATCCAACCACGAATCGCGAAATTGTGGCTGCTATGTCCGGATACATTGCTGCTACAGCGGAGCGGATGCGAGAGGAGCTGAACCTCGGAGAGCTTCGAGACATAGCTGTGAGATGTTCAGAGGGCAAGGCTGTCTTCCGAAAGATCAGTCCTACCGGAAGCCAACCACTCATACTTGCAGCAATAATGCCGCACAACGTACGATATCATTCTCGTGCGCTTGGAAAGGCTGCCACACGCATTCGGAAACTGC
The DNA here is from genome assembly GCA_029855925.1 of Candidatus Thorarchaeota archaeon. Classification (GTDB taxonomy): domain Archaea; phylum Asgardarchaeota; class Thorarchaeia; order Thorarchaeales; family Thorarchaeaceae; genus B65-G9. The sequence goes on from JAGSHP010000093.1 coordinate 13,834, forward strand.
TGAGGTAACGCACAAGATTCAAGTGTTATGTGAACACAAGAATGATTACCTGAGTTAAGGAGACTTGGCACTTGACGGATGACGATGCTGCTGTGTCTGAAGAAGATAGTGAATCTCAACTTGTGGAGATCATCTTCTTCAAGTCTGAGACATGCGCCTTCTGTCCACGTGCCGAGGAAGTACTACGTGAGACCATAGAGGACTTTGGACCTGAGATGTTCAAGATCACAACATACAACGTGACCAAGAATCCTGAGAAGGCTGAAGAGTTCGGAGTATTTGCTTTGCCCACAATCATCATCGGGGGAATGTCTGTGACAGGTATTCCCGAACCTGAGATGCTACTCAAGATGATTCTGGGTTTCAAAATGGGTGTTAGGAGTTGAATGAGAAATGAGTCAATACAAGATTGAAAGGGTCAAGACGGGCATACCCGGGCTTGATGAGTTGATAGAAGGTGGCTTCCCCAGAGGCGATACCATTCTTGTGGCCGGTAAGGCTGGCACTGGTAAGAGCATACTGGCCACACAGTTTCTGTATCGCGGTATCGTCGATTATGGAGAACCCGGTGTTCTTATCACACTTGAAGAACCACCACGTCTCATCAAGCGCAATATGATGCGATTTGGGATGGACCTTGAGAAACTAGAGAAGGAGGGAAAACTTGCAATAGTGGATCTCTCCCCAGCGCGAACCACCTCGGTCAACATAGAAGAGTACCCGAGCTTTGATCTTTCAGGTCTTGAGGCAATAATCATGCATCATATGAAGAAGATTAATGCTCAGAGAGTGGTGATTGACACATTGTCCATTCTCGCGTACAAGTTCAAGAGCCGTGATATCCTTCGTGAAGAGATATTCAAGATGTGTGCCAACATCACCAGTACTGGTTGTACCCTTCTCCTAACCAGCGAGATTCCTGCTCAGGACACTGGACTTGGTGTCTTCGACATAGAGGCGTTTCTCGCATCCGGTGTCATTGTCCTCTATAATGAAAAGATTAGCGATACTTCCCGCTCACGTTCAATTGAGGTACTGAAACTCAGAGGTTCAAAGCACAGTTCAAGGATACACTCGATGCGAATTACTGATGAAGGCATACGCGTCTGGCCAGGAGAGATCTCTCCAGGTACATAGTCTTTTGGTGAGGTAGAAGAAATGCCCGACGACTCTCAAGATGGTGGAGTTCCCCACCCATTGAAGGCACGCCCGATGATAGGCGACTTGGTCCAATTTGGACAATTGACACAGGTCTCGATAATGCTAGTTGGTCCAATTGGTTCAGGCAAGACAACGTATGCTGAAGCCTATCTTGCAGAGGGTCTGGCATTAGGATTTCCTGCTATCTTTGTGACCACCGACGTGTCCCCTAGGGTCATCCGCAATGACATGGCGCGTCACGGATGGAACATTGATGAGTATGAGCGGGCTGGCCAGTTTGTCTTCATTGATGGCTACTCCGAACGCATGGGGGCGCCTAAGTCAAGCAACGCACGCTCACTTGCAAAAATTGATGACATCACTGAACTGGGAATTGCTCTCTCGGAGGTTCTTGACCACCTTGTTGTTGCACGAGTTGTGATAGACAGTCTCTCAACACTCATTCTTCATTCAACTCCTGCTACCATGCCTCGTGCAGTTCAGCGACTAAGTGGGAGAATTACTCAGAGCTCACACAGCATCATGTACATTCTCGAGGAGGGCGTACACGATGAAAAGACATACGCCACCTTCTCGTATATGGCTGATGCAGTCCTCAGGTTCAAGGTTGAAGACAGTCAGCCCACCTCTAAGTACTATGTCAGGATGGACCGAATGCGCGGTACCGAGACCACACGCTCTTGGATGGAGTTTGTACTTGAATGAGTGTGATTACCATCACACCTATTAATTGCTGGACACTTGAATCAATTGAGGGATGGCTGTAGTGGACTCGTCAATTCAAAGCATTCTTCGCGACATCCTCTGTGCGTCCATCTCCTTGGATGACGGTCTCTCCGCTTTACAGAGCATTGCATACGATCATCCCGATGATATCGACCTCGTCTACGAGATCGCACGTGCGATTGAGGAGATCATTCTCCGCCGACCAGCACTTGCGAGTACGAAGTTCATCGAGCTAATAGTCCGCCTCTCATTTGATGAGCGGCGTGAACTACCAAAGATGCTTATGCTGCTCGATACTCGCTACACCACCTCATATCGTCGAAGCGAGGCCGAACTGCTTCCCGATGTACAGGCCATTCCTCCACTGCTCGACATCCTCAGCGACCTATCTCAGTCGATGGGGACCGCTCTTGAAGTGAATCTTCGTCCTCTGCTTCCATTTCTATCAGATGAGACCTTGCTCACACTTGATGCAATCTGTGCTCGCGGTCACAAGGCATCCGCTCTTGTTGCCATCCACGAGGTTCACTATCTGACATCCCAACTTCTAGAGGCGGGACTGTTTGAATGTGCCGAGGCACTATTCCATCGCCTTCTGGACATCTCACGGGAGATGGATCTGACCGACCTTGAGTTTGAGATTGCACTCAATGAGGCGGCAGTGCTTACCGAGTTGAGCCTCTATGAAGACTGTCGCAATCTCCTATATCCCCAAATCGAGGTTGCAAAACAGACAAGCAATATTGAGCGTCTTGCTCCTCTGATGCTGCAGTTAAGCGTCAATGAGACCCGCGATGACACTGTTCACTATCTCACCGCGCGTGCCATTGGCGACCAGGCAATCTCTCTCTATCAAAATGGAATCGAACAGGGAGTCTTTACGCAGGAAGACCTTGGAGCCGCTTATGTGGCAATAGCCTCAAACATTCTAAGTACCGGCTGGCGAGAGGGTGTTCCCGAGGCCATAACTAGATACAGATCAGCACTGGATGTACTCGAGGTCGTCAAGCCTCAGGAACGGAATCAGTACCTGCTCCACTTCAAGGCACTTGCTGGATTCGGATTTGCTCATGGTCTTCTGGGCGATTATGACAGCATACATACTGCAATCGAATACTTGAGCCAAGCTGCAGTGCTCATCAGCGAAAACGATGGCTCTTCTATTGACGGGCGCATTGAACGTTCATGGTGCGATGCCACAATTGGATGGCTCTGTCTTGCCTCCGAGTCTGATGAGTTTTGGGAGCTTGGCACAGACTCATTTAGACGGGCACTGTCCCTTCGACAAGAACTTGTCAAGGATGACATGACTGATCAACTGGCTCTAATCAACTGCGAAGTTGGTCTTGCTCTCTCCCTACTTCGCAATACCGTGTCCATCTCTGGACGGACGTTAACACTCTTACGTGAGGCTCTTCTTCAACTCATTCCCCTTCTCTTCACTGACCACAGGGCAATCGTCGAGTCCTCAATTACGGTCTATGATATCATGTGGATGACGCACAGGCACGGTGTGGATATTCCGGAGCGCCTGCTGCGTCTATTGGATGAGGTTGTGAAAATGTTGGATGTTTCACAGGTGCATGAGGGGAAAGTCTTCGTAATAGGGACAAAGATGGTTGTTCCCTATCTTGAGCAATCTTGGGAGGATCTACAGAGGGTATCACGTGAGATGATCGAGGAAGCAAGCCAGTTGCAGGGTGTTGCCTATCTTCTCTCTTCTCTCTCCAAGACTAAGATGAATCAGCAACGTCTCTCATCCGGGTTACCAGTCGCATTAGAGAATCCTGTTAGCGAGGGGGTACGGGCTGCAGATCCCTTACTGGCTCAATACTGGTCCGGGCAATTTGCTCTCGCGCAGGCCCTGCATTCCTTCTATACCAACAAAGACTATGCAATACTTGCCGAGGGCTTCTATCAAGCGGCGGTTGAGTTGCGGAAGATAGAGTCGATAGACACCGACTTCAGCGAGTCCCTTGAATTCATAAGAGCGACCGCATTGACGCTATCAGCTGTTCTATTCAAGTTTGTTCGGGCTCTGCAATCGAAGTATGCCCTCTCCATCCATGTGTCGGACGAGGAGGTCTCTAATGATACCGACCTTGTTGAGGAATTCAGTTTCATGATGACGCAGGACTGGCTGGGGCTCATTAAGATCACAATGGCCTATCTACAGATGGTGGAACGTGAGGATGTGAAGACGCATCCATATTTGAATGCTGTATTTGCAAACATCTCTCGTGCTTTTCGCATGATGGATGGGGTCTCTCTCGTGGAACGTCGTATTCTTGCGCTTCTTGGTCATGAGATGAATCGACGCTACTACCTACGACGGTAGACCACCTACTGGCCGATACTCTCCAGGTCTCGCCCCCCATGTTGCCCATCCTGAGGTCGCAGTCCGTAGTTCGCCCGCTAGTCCAAATGACTCTCTCACTGGGATTTCTGCACTCACTTTATACAGCGTTCGTTCTGCATCAATTTGCAATACCTTCCCCTTTCTCCGTGCCAAGATGGAAGAGATGACTCCCACATACTCCTCGGGAGAAGTGATTTCGAGACGCAGCCATGGTTCCATGAGTATCGGGTCTCCACTCTTCACGCTCTCTCTTCCAGCCTCCAATAAGGGTTGAGTCACATCTCTCCATGAGGTCTCTGGTCTCTCGCTGTATAGGTGAGCACTGATGATTCTCAGTGTGACACGTCTCATTCGCTCTCCGGCAACAGGACCTGTTCGCATCAGTGTTGTGAACGCCTCGCGAATCCATGTCAGTTCGTCGCCGAATTGATTGACGGACTTGGAATCATCTATCAGATAATTGGCGGAGCGGGGATCCGACTCCAGACAGTTCTCCACTGATATCGGTTCATCTGGAGTGAGCAACGCCTGAACTGTGAACCTACTTGTCTCATCTGTTCCTGCACTCCTTACCTCCCCATCATGGGTCATCTGCTCCTTGAGAAGTACCATTGGTTCCCCGAGTACCACATCAATCCCTTGTCGTGATAGTTTCTCGACCGCAATCTCCACGTGAAGCTCCCCAGCACCGGAGAGAAGCATCTCCCCTGTCTCCGGATTGACTGTGAACTCCAATGCGGGGTCAGTCGCCGCAAATTGGGCAATGGGATCCTTGATGGCCGTTAGGTCACTCAACCGCTTGGGTTCGATTGTGTAGGTCACAACAGGCTCTGTGGGATATTGGAGGTCCGTCATTGACGATCCACCGTCGAATCCTGCATCAACCAGTGTGTCGCCTATTGCCATATCTCTCAGTCCTGTGAGAAATGCGATGTTGCCGCACGGAATCTTCTGAAGCCCCACTCGAATTCTTGACATTGCTATACCGATCTGTAGGGTCTTGCTCACAACCCCCGACCTAAGATTTCGAAGTGGTCTTGCCCTCTCAAGCACGCCCGACATGACTCGCCCCAGTGCAATTGTGCCTGCATGTCTGTCAGGTTTGACATCAGCAATTATCACAACACAAGGTCCCGTCCTATCACAGGTCTTGAGTGACTGAAAGAACTCGGTCCTCTCATGGCCTCTCCAGAAGACAGGCACACGATAGCCCTGAGCCACAACAGGACTCGGAGTCGTTTCAACGAGTGCGTCTAGCACGACAGGCGCAATGGGGTAC
>JAGSHP010000091.1 GCA_029855925.1 Candidatus Thorarchaeota archaeon
ATCATGGACGGTTCTCGTCTGGACAGCGGCGCGGTCATGGCTGTTCGTGACATCGTCCATCCCATCTCACTGGCCAGATATGTCTTGGAGCGTACGCCGAATATGCAGTTTGCAGGCGATGGTGCCTACAAGCTCTACGAACGGATGGTCGCAGAAGGCTATCGCCCTGCAGATAGTCCTGACTCCACGAGACTCCCTGATTTGGCCCATTCATGTGATACTGTTGGTTGCGTCGCTGTTGACTTGTACGGGAATGTTGCTGGTGGTTCTTCGACCAGTGGATGGACTGGCAAGCTACCCGGACGTATTGGTGACTCGCCCATCATAGGAGCAGGTGTTTACGCGAATGAGATCGCTGCTGCAAGCTGTACGGGTCGTGGAGAGCAGATACTTCGAATCACAATGGCTCGAATGGCAATCCGTTACGTTGAGGAGGGCCTGTCAGTGTCCGAGGCTTCGCAAGAGATCATGCGAGTTGCTAGGGAACGCACTACTGGCGAAGTTGGCCTGATAATGCTCGACAACAAAGGGAACGTGGGTCTCGGGTTTGACACCCAGCACATGCCTGTTGCGATACTACGTGGCTCAGAAACAGAACCCCTTGTATCTATGGCTCCCAAGTGGCCACCATGATGTCATAAAGTTGTGACAGCAAATGATGGATCGTCTCGCCCGTTCAAGTTTCGTACTGTAACGAATACCTCCTCTAATTTTCGCCTCACAATATTCCCAAATCTCCCACTATTGACATCCGAATTATGCTAAAAAGGAGAAATGTACATTATTGAACAAAGTCGCGAAGTGGATGGTACGTTGTTATTGACTGCACACAGACTGTACAAGCTTGCAGTTGTGGGAAACGGCGGTGTCGGCAAAAGCACCCTGATTGCACGGCTCATAACCAGCCAGTACCTTGACAAGACGATGACTGTTGGCTTTGATGTTGATACGTGGTCCGTAGTGCCTGACGACTCGACTGTGATTAAGATTGCATGTTTCGATTTTGGTGGTCAGGAGCAGTTCAGGTTCTTTCAGGGCTCTCTAATAACAGGCGCAAAGGCGGCACTGGTGGTCTTTGACTGTACCGTGATCTCATCTCTTCTACGAATCGATGACTGGCTCAACCTCATCAGTTTCATTCCTCCTGAGAGAAAACTCCTTGTGGGGAACAAGCTTGATGTGGCACGTTCGATCGACATTGATGGCATTCGCATGGCAGCCGAAGACTACGGTATGGACTTTATCTTGGTGAGTTGCAAGACTGGTGAAAACTTCGAGGAACTCGAGCGGAGAACGCTGAGGATGGTATCCTCCTGATTCGTCCCGATCTTGGCAGTGAAGCGAGTCTAACAATGTTAATATGGTTCGGTTGCTCATTGTTGACCATTCTCTCTCTGGGATTATCGACTCCTGATGAGGGTCAGGGACATTCAATGAGGAGGCATTTGAAGGGAGATGTGAGCCAATGGCACAGGTGAGAGTACACTGCGAACAATGTAGACGCCCCGTAAGCGTTGAAGTACAGGATGAAGAATTTGAAAACAATCCCACTGGAATTCTTCGAATCTTGCTGGTCCATGGTGATCCGTTCCATGCCATAGTTGTCTATGTTGACAGGCAGTTGCGTGTTCGTGGAATAGAGTACCCTGACAGCTTCAAGATTGATGCATCCGTTGAGACCACACTGGTGTCCAGCGATAGCGTTTCTTCATCTCTCTCTGAAGAGCTCGGGGAGTCATGCTTTCAAGCGGTCTATGCCTACGATGAGGTGAAGGATCGTGAGAGGACATCATTCATTCTCGACAAGGCTGTTCTGAAGGCAGTGTGCGAATCGGGCACGATCTGCATAAGTCAGATCAAGCGTCAAGTCGCGGGAGTAGAACGAGCGCTTGGCGAACGGATCAATCTTCAGCAGATTGAGGAGATCTGCGAGAAGTATGTTCGAGAAGGACTGATACGACGAGCTTAGGGATGTGATTGTTTGTTCAGATTTAGAAGAAAGAAAGATTCGACTGGCAATTATCTTAATCGTGTAGTAATAGGGATGGGTGCCGGACTGGTCAAGGCTAGGGACATACTCCTGCACCCTGACATTGACCCGCAGGGCGCAACAGACATTCTTGGTTCATGGATTGGACAGGAGATTGGCAAGGAGATGCTGAGGCAAAAGTTGGTTTCGCCAAGAGACCCTGTGGAAACAATCCTTGACAAGATTCTGAACGTTGTGCAGATTGCTGAGAACCTAGAGGTCTACTTTGAGGGCGACACAGCGCATATTGTCGTGCAGGATTGTCTGATATGTCCCCGTAGGGTCGGAGGCTATGACCTAGAGGGTCTCACTGCCTGCCCCGTCGGCGGTGTTGTACGTGGTGCAATTCTCACAATCACAGGTAAGGCTCTACAAATGAGTCATATTGACCTGAAGACCGGAGACATTTGTAAGATAGATTTTAAACTCAGCTGATTACGTCGACATGGAATTTGTGGAACTCGCGCGTTCTATGAGTTCCACAAGCTCCTCCTCGATCGAAGCGGTAATTCGCGGCCTGGTCCTTATGCGTCCCACTTCCTCCCCAGTCTTCTTGTCGAAGATCAGGATGGTCGGACTACTTGTCACTCCAAACTTCTTCACTTCTGGTGGGCTCGGCGGCACAGCCCATAGCTCAGATGAGCCCCAGCCGGGTTTTTCCATCCCGCCCAGTGCTCGAATCTTGATTCCAAGTTTTTCCTCCAACAGCGCAAGCACCGGGACTGCGCGTCGCGCATCTCCACACCAGTCAGCAAAGAGCACAACAATCTCGTAATTGTCGATCACTTGTGACAGATTACTGACCGCCTCGCTGTTCAGAGTGTACATGCTCTTGTTCCGAACGTATCCCTGCTTTCGACCCGGCGGCATTTCGTCAATGTACTCTCGACAGGAGGGACTGACCTGTGACACGTCTTTGAGGCTGGCTTCAAATTGTGTATCGCTCACTTGAACACCTCTAGCACTTGTCCTCGGAACCAAGCCTTGTTCCGGGCTTCTGTAGCGGCAGCGTCTGGATGATTCTGCACATCTGTTCGAGGTCTTCAACATGTCGATCCTCATCCTCCTTCAGGTGAGTCAATAGCAGCGTCGCGAA
>JAGSHP010000410.1 GCA_029855925.1 Candidatus Thorarchaeota archaeon
CATGTATTGTGGTCATCCAGGGTGGTGTGGTCGTTGGCAGGTCTTGAATTATGATACGAACGTCCTCACGCCAGGAGGCGGTCCAGCTGAAGACACGTGGTGGGAGCGGCAGATTCCATATGATCTCGTCCAAGACGTATGCCCGGGGTGAGTCATGGGGGAGGGGTCTCACCCTTCGCCGTTGATAGAGGCCATCCATGTGCGCATCCGGAACACCGGTGTCAATCCAGATGACCTCGATGTTCTCTCTATCGAGCCAGCTTATGAGATGCTCCTCAAGGACTCGAGTTTCAGTCGAATGCTGTGAGAACAGATGACGGACCTGTGCCCATCCGTCCACGACTACCACAGTCGGGGAGTGCGCCTCAGAGAGCCTGGTCGCCACTCGCTCATGGAGCACCGCAAGATGCTCCTGTGAAGCGGCCAGTAGGAACTGGTCCACCTCATTCCATAGAGTGATGAACTGTATTTGAGAAACCATCTGTCTGAGTCGACGTGAGTGGTGCCCAGAAACCGCCGATCCAAGTTGAGAGCCAGCCAGTCCAAGACGGGTCAGTAATAGCGGGTTCAGCTCACCCTCAGAGGGGGGATAGTCGTTGAGAAGGTCAAGCCAGAGAATCCGTAATTGCGCAGGTTGGGCCTCCTGTAGTTCAAGAAGATGGTTCAGGAGATGCCAGCGGGTCGCAAGCCATGCAGCGGCTGTGCCATAGCTCGTCGGTGATGCAACGGGGACGTATAGTGTAAAGAGAGCATGATGGTCTCTGCGACGGAGAAATGGATTGTCCTGTGTCACCTCAGAGATGGGCCCCGTCCTGTCCGACACCGTTGAGAGAGGACCAGCTCCTGGCTCAAGAACCAATGCAATCCTCTCGGGCGACTCGGGGAGTTCATAGACGACTCTGGACTCGGGTGCAACTCCCCCGGAGAGAAGGTCGTCCACAACATGGTCAAGAATCGCGTGGAACACATGCTGTGCCTGTTCGATCCGCTGGACCGTGTCCATGACTATGACACCCCTCCACAGGTGGGCCGGAGTGTGTGGATCCGTCTCGATGAGCCGGGAGTATTCCCCAAGCAGCTCACGTTCGTACAGTCTCAGCTGCTGGTGGGCACTCTCTGTCGGAGTCGAGAGGATGGCGCGTTCCCATTCGTCATTCGTCATCTCACGCTTCTCGACCACTGCATGGGGCACCCAAGTGCCCGGTCTTGTGGTCCGTGGCCTCTTTCCAACAAGGGCGAAATCAAAGGCGGTCTTGGTCTTTACCTCAAGGATGGCGATGGGAGTCCATACCACGGGTCCGCCAACGAGCCTGCGCAGAAAGACCACGAGATCTGCCTTGCCAGCACCATGAGCCACTGGTAGTTCTGCGACAAATAGGACATCAGCGGGGTGGTCAAGAATGGTGTCACCAGCGAATACGACTGACTTTAGTGAGGCAGGATGGGGGAGGTCACTCAGGATAACTCGATGCCAATCGTTTCCCTCACGTTGTGCCAGAGTCATTATCTGTTCAAGAAGCTGCTCAGCATCCCGGTCTGTGATGTTACCTCTGTCTATCTGGTCCAAGACCTCCAGTGCCTGCATAGACGCCTCGGTCGACTCATCATTCTGAATCACCGAGAGAGCCCGACTCCGGAGAAACTCAGCATTCAGTTCTACAGGATGATCGTCCAGCATCGCAGTCAGGCGCGGTATTTGACCAGTTCGTTGGCCGTGATTAGCTCTGACCTCCCGGACCATTTCGGCCAAGACACGGTCAGCCCCACCTCTGAAGTCACCAGTTCCGGTCTTACCACCAGAGTAGTACCAATCAAGGAATGGTCTCAGTCTGTGAGTGAGCAGGTCGATATATTGCTGAGCCTTGGCACGGGGAACAGCATGGATAATGCATTGTCTGACGAGCTCGACCACATGGGCACGGATCAGGTCCACAAAATCAAGTGAGGGGAGAGTCGGATGCGCAAGGAGGATTAGCGGCCAGTTTCCTGTTGGAGGATATCCCATTCGCCAGTAGGTGTACGTCGAATCATCGGGGACTATTGTGGCCATGTGCTCATTGAGGACAGATCGGCTGCCATCAGGATGGACTCGGATCTGATACTTCTTCGGCTTGGGGAAGTGGTATCGTGAGACCGCAAGGTCCCTGAGCCGCGCTCCTGCAAAGTTGAGGAGAGAGTTGAGCGGCCCAACCGCCCCATCGCGCCAGCTGTATACTCTCTTACGTTCCCTGTTGCCATACCGCTTTGTGCTGTCCCAGACGATCTGCAATTGGAGCTTGCGCAGGTTCGCCTCAGCACTTCGAATTGGCCAGAAGTCCCTATGCCTCACCGACTGCCCCGTTGAGTACTCGGCTTTTGCACGTGACCAGATCTGCCTCATTGCCTCAACATGATGTGCAACCTCTCTGTGTGTGGTCCTAGAGGAAAGCCTGACGGTGGCTGCAAGGCCGGTCATGATCGACCGAGCTATCACTTCGTTGGGGGTGATTTTCCCCTTACTCCACCGTGGCATTATTCAGACTATGCATACCGCCCGTTAAAAGTATTAGTACAAATATGGTAAACAAAATCGCCATGAATAGACTCATAAACACGACAATCAATGCTGATAACAGAGATAATGGTTAATTTCATCATAAATTTATAAGGCGACGAGGACATGAATAGTATGGGACCAAATAGGCCTGTTCAGCACAAGCAATCGAACTTGCCTGTGACGAACTGGTCGCAGGTTTATTAGGAATGTGCTTCGCGATGACGGAGATGCTGCGAATATGAGTTCAAAAGTCCCGTTTCGGAATGAAGAGCCGAACTTGCCTGTGACGAACAGGTTGCAATCTTATATGAGGAATACTTCGCGATGACGGAGATGCTGTGAATATGAGTTCAAAAGTCCCACTTCGAAATGAAGAGTCGAACTTGCCTGTGACGAACAGGTTGCAAATTTATAAGGGATGTGCCTTGCGATGATGAAGAGTGTCACGACCTCTGTGAAGATTCCCATTGCCTATGATGGGATGGACTCCAGAGAGAGACAGAGGCTGAGGCAAATCTGTGGTCGTGACACGCGGATCATCAGTGCAACGATTGGTGTGATACAACAACACGAGAGAGAACTCCTTCTTGAAAAGAGAAAGAAAAGGATCAACGTGTCACTGCTACACGAGTTGGTTCTCACCGCCACCCGCGGGAGTGCGAACAGAGTAGCAGTGGAACACGACCTCAAGAGACGATTCCCACGTGCCAGCACGAACGAGTTGCAGGAGTGTATAAGGACCGCTGTGTCGATATATAACAGCTATCTTGCGCTCCGAGAGAAGAAGGGCTATGTCACCTCACCCCCCAGACTTCACGGTCGGGTCACACGCTGGATGAACATGCCCCGTAGAGCGAGGTTGTCGCGGTCCGACGGGCGGTGGACTCTCGAGATAGTCAACTCCTTCGACCCACTCGTATCGAAGAGGAGATTCAGCAGGCTACAAGTGCCTCTACGAATTGCGGCATACCATCGGAGACAGCTCTCTCGCGGGAGCCTCCAGACGGCGCAGATGTTCCGTGACCGTCGTGGGAAGTGGTGGGTCACCATCGCTGTACGCATCACGCCCACGGGGGGTGAGGGGGGCGTGGTGGAAACGCCTCACTCTCTGGAGACCGAGGCTGAGTCCGAGTCGGAGCCTGCAGAACCTCAGAGGCCTCCTGCCGTAGTCGGAATAGACCTTGGGATAAAGAAGGCGGCGTGCGCGACCGTGCTCACGCCCAGGAAGGTCTCAGAGACCAGATACTTCGTACAGAGGGAGAAACAGGACCTCATAGAGAAGTATGATCGAATGGTGGCCTCGCTCCAGCACGAGATGGCGACGCGAAGGAACAGCGGCAGGGACTACTCAAAGGTGGCACGAAGACTTCGTGAGATCCGCGAACGGCGAAGGAATATCGCACGAGAGTACGACCGTATACTGGTAAAACAACTGGTCGAGTACATCATGGAGCTTGACCAGAGGTACACGGTCTACGTGGCCCTTGGTCGACTGCAGGGGATCCGCAATCGTGCCAGACGGGGCAACTATCGAGGCAGATGGTATAGAGGGATGATCCACAGATGGGCCTTCGACCGCATCACACAGCACCTGTCCTTCAAGCTGGCGCAGAGGGGATTTGAGGTCTCGGGGCGCAACGCGCGTTTCCGGGTGGTCCCCGAGAGCTGGACCTCGATCATGTGCTGGAGGTGCGAGTCAAGAGGACAGCGCCCCTCACAGGCTCACTTTGTCTGCCCCACCTGCGGACTCCACACCAATGCTGACCGGAACGGAAGCATCAACATCGCAGCACGCCTCATCACGCTCACTTCATCACTACGTGAAGTGAGAGGACTAGGCAAGTGGCGCAGTGCCGTCGAACGTGCACGGAAGCGACCACGGCTAAAGACCCATCGGGGGAAGGCTCCAGCCTCCTCTCGTGGGAGGTCCTCACGCTCTCGCAACCGCCACGCATCGGGCGGGGGAGCGTCCGCCACTGCCACTGTTCAGCTCACGCTGGACGACGGCGACCCAGTGGTGGTAAGAAGTGCGGAGACACCTGCTGTCGCCGGGAGGGATGCGCCCGGGTCCACGACAGAGGAGAGAAGCCCGGTCCCTCGAATGAGGGACGAAGCCCCTGCGAACTCTCCCTCGGGAGAGGGCGGTGACGCCCGCAGGGGACTGGTGGAACGCACAGGTCCGACTCAGGCGAGTTCACCTCTTCGTGGTCCATTCTCCTTTGGGAGGACAGGTCGCTCAAGACTGTCACGCGTCAGGCTTGACGGGATGACCGCGGACGACCAGTCGATTGATCATAGAGAGAGGCCGAAGCTCTCTAGAGGGACGGGTCGCGCGAGACTGTCACGCGGCAGACCCGACGGGGCGGTCATTGACGACCCAAAGGGGCATCTTCCGCCCCATCCTTTTGGGGAGAACACAGAGAACTCGTAGAGAAATGACAGGACTGGTCGCGGAAGACTGTCACTCGCCGACTTGTGACAGTCGTAGCGGGCTAATCTTGAGACCCGGGTTCAAATCCCGGCGGGGGCGCCACCTTCTTCTTCATCATCATCGTCATACTCCTTCCACTCCCACGTATCTGAGGGCAGGATCATCATTGAGCGGGTCACAGGCGGTTGTTCGCACGCTCACTCGAGGACGTACTCTTCGCCGTTGTGCAGGATGAGGGCCTGAGTTGCGGACTTGGACTCCACGAGGTCCTTGAAGGCATGAGGGTCAGCGTCCCTGGTGTGCATGGGGACTGCGACCTTTGGTCTGAGCCTGATGGCGGCCTCAGCGGCCTCGGGCAAGTCCATGGTATAGGTGCCGCCGCTGGGGAGGAGTGCCACATCTGTCTGAGGGATCTTGTCCATCTCGGGGATGAGGTCGGTGTCGCCGGCGTGGTAGATCATCTTCTCGTCGATCTTGAGGATGTAGCCGACGCCGAGCCCCCTAGGGTGGAATGGTTGACCGGGCTTGCGGAACCGCGTGACGTTATATGCCTCGGTTGCCCAGATCGTGACCTCGCGGGTCGTCTTGAAGAGGTCGTTCACCTTCATGAACTGGCCGGGTGCCATGGTCCAGCACGGCGTGTTGCCGAGCTCCTTCTTGACGCTCTCAGGGGCGATGACGGGGGAGCCCATCTTCCGGATCTTCTTGATGAGCTTCTTGTCAAAGTGGTCCTCATGGCTGTGCGTCACAAGAATGAGGTCGGCGGGCTCAAAGTCGTCCTTCTTCAGGCCTGTGCCCTTGGTTGACGGGTCGATGTAGATCGTCTGCTCATCGGTCTTGACCTGAAAGCTGGCGTGGGCCAGATATCGTAAGGTAATTCCCATTTATATCACAGTCTACGTAGCACGCGTGCTCGTATATGTCTTTCATATTCTAGAGATTCATACAAATCAAAGTTCATAGAGACAATATGTGAGCAGTCTGTGACCGCCCACGACCACCGCCGCCATACTGGCGCACCTTCAGGCGCTAGGCTAATAGGGAGAGTGCGAGTATCCAGTCTGTGTCCTCGAGAGAGATAGAGACCGGCATAATGGAGTGGTCAAAGACATGGTGAGCGAGTTTGTGGAGCAGTGCGGACGGGCATTTCGCCTTCAGGAGAGGGCGGTCCCTAGGGCGATAGTGAGGGGGCGAGAGGTCGCTTCGGACGCCATCCGTGACCGCAGGCTGGTCGTACTGACCGGCTGTGGCGACTCCTATGCGGTCGCCGAGTATGGTGCCTGGCTCCTGCTGCAGGAGGGGATCAATGCCGTGGCGGTATCCGCGCCGGACACACAGCGGGTCCATCTTGATGACAGATGCACGGTGGTCGGGATCACCGCCTCGGGGAGGAGCCTAGCGACGATCGGTGCAATGCAACATGCGAGACGCCAGGGCGCCCTCACAGTGGCACTGACGGACAACGAGAGAGGAGAAATCATCAAGGTCGTGGACACCTGCTGGGTGACAGACTCCGGTGTGGAAACGTATGACATCATCCCCACCGCACCGACCACTGCTGCAATGGCGCTTCTGCTGGGCGTCATGGAGCAGGTCAATCAGGAGCGGTACGAGGGGGACACAGAGCTCCTCCGGGAGGAGATGAGCAGGCTCTTTCGCGAGGCGGAGGGCGAGGGTCGCCAGATCTCGGAGCTCATCAGCCCCGAGCAGAGGGCGTACTTCATATCCGAGGGTCCTAACTTTGTCGCTGCGCAGCTCGGGATGATGAAGATGAACGAAGCCGCTCTGACCCAGGGGATTGCGATCCAGAGAGAGGAGTTCCAACACTACGGCAGCCTGCCGACACGGCGAGGTGACCTTGCGGTGCTGGTCACCGACTCGCCTGCCTCAGAGGGCGATATGGCGTTCACACGAGTGCTCTGGGAGAGTCTTGGGCTCAAGGCGTTTCATCTCCACGTACCAGAGACATCAGGGATAACAACACCTCATGCCCAGGCGATCGTCAACACGGTCTCGCTCCAGTCTGCGGTGTATTACGCGCTTAGAAGGTTTGCACCCGACATGGAGTGGTTCCGACTGCCTCATGCCAAGGCGTTCAAGATCTATTGAGCTTGGTGGCAGAGAAAGACTAAACTCATCAGAGGCAAAGGAGAGAGTGTGAGCGAATTGATAGAGGACCTTGCAGATGCCATAGAGCGTGGTGACCACCTAGAGGCTGTGGAGTACATCGGCGAGCATGAGGAGCGGTTCATTGAGGAGCTCAAACGCCTGTTCCATTCGGAGGATGACTGCTCGAGGCTGAAACACCTCATACTGGACGTGGTCGACCGCCTGCCGGACAGGGTCGCCATCGAGATCATCACATTGGCGATCAGGGACGGTGACGCGAGTATCCATCGCAAGGGGCTTCAGGCGCTCTACAGGAGCAGGCTGGACGTCCTCAATGAGGACATCGTACACACTCTCGACGGTCCAGAGACGGACTTCAACAGTAGGAAGTGGGTCATGCACATCCTGGCAAGCACCGATCCACAGAGATATGGTCGGCGAATCAGGCGAGTTGCAAGGAACCGGGAGGAGAGAGTTGAGGTGCGCCGGGAGGCTATCTTCGCCCTCACCAATGTTGCGGATAATGAGAGTATTGGGGCACTGTGCGCATTGCTCGGAGACCCCAATGGGGACATCCGCCAGGCGGCTGCATGGTCGCTTGCCAAGATCTCCTCACCGGATGCAACATGCTGTCTTCTCGCGTCACTGGAGGACGTGGACAGCAGGGTTCGCGACTGGGCGATCAGAGGGCTCAGGGACATGGATGATACCCGGGCGCTTCAGGGTCTGGCCAATGCCATTAGGACCTTCGAGCCTGAGGAGCAGACCCGCCTCATAAGACTGGTCGCCGAGAAGAGGTCGGAGATCATTCTCCGGGCGTTGACAGAGGCACTTGAGTCACCAAATGTAGATGTGCGCCGGGAGGCGGTCTGGGCCCTGGGGGTGACGCCGTACCCGCCTGCAGCAGCCAACCTTGAGAGACTCCTCAACGATGAGGACCAGCAGATTCGGGTCTATGCTCAGAGGGCGTTGGAGCGCATCGCCCAGAGGGACCTGTGGAGCCTTGACAGTGACGGCAGCGGCGAATAGGCTCGCTTGCACCGTTGATTCACTCGCAAGCTCTGTGGAGTACAGCAGAGCAGAGGACCGACCTGGTAGACCGAGGCCGCCCCCACGCACACACA
This sequence comes from Candidatus Thorarchaeota archaeon, assembly GCA_029855925.1. Classification (GTDB taxonomy): domain Archaea; phylum Asgardarchaeota; class Thorarchaeia; order Thorarchaeales; family Thorarchaeaceae; genus B65-G9. Next base: position 8,201 of record JAGSHP010000410.1, read on the forward strand.
ATATGACTACATCATTCCACGATAGAGCCCGCCGTCGATGAGCATCACAGCACCATGAATGTAGCTTGCCACAGGACTGAGCAGAAACGCGCAAAAGACGCCAAACTCCTCAGGGGTGCCCATCCGACCCAGTGGGATCTCCGCAACTATCTCCTCCTCTCGTGAGGGGCTCTTTGAGAGGAGCTCTTTCACCCGGTCGGTACGGATATACCCAGGACACACGGCGTTGACCCTCACCTTGTCAGGTGCAAGCTCTCGTGCGAGCGTGCGCATCAGTCCAATGACTGCAGGACGGACTGCATTGGAGAGAAGAAGGTTGTCGATTGGTTCCTTGACGGATATGGATGTGCTATAGAGGATTGAGGGTGCATCAGACTCTTTGAGAAGGGGGAGTGCCTCGCGAGTGAGTCGCACAGCACTCATGAGAGTCAGGTCAAAGGCTGCCTGCCAGTCGTGGTCCGAGAGGGACTCAAAGGGACCTGGAGGAGGACCACCGGCATTGACGAAGAGGCCGTCCAGTCTTCCAACATTGTCGCGCACGTTCCCAATGAGGGAGACTATATCGCTCGGGCGTGTCAGGTCGGCGACCACGTAGCTTGCGTGCTCTCCGAGAGAGGAGACTGCCTTCTTCAGGGCTGCCTCATTCCGGCTGCAGATGGTCACTGTTGCACCGTCACTGACCAGAGCCTGCGCCACACCGAACCCGAGACCGCGGGAGGCCGCAGTCACAAGATAGTTTCGTCCATTCAGCTGCAGATCCATACCATCACCAGAGATACAGGGAACACAGGAGTATTTCACTCCTGCGACGTAGACTGTTGATGTATGTGTTTCGGAGAGGTCATTCATTCAGCACCAGTGCGAATGGTGCGTTCGGTACGAGCTCCGAGGCGCACCTCGAGGTGGAGAAAGGCTGCACTGAGCCTCTGGAACTTGTCCTGTGCCTTGAACTCGCCAACTCCGAGAGAGTTGAGCGCGCGCTCCACGCGCGACGGTGTCAATCGTTGGTTCTCCTTGGAGCTGAATGCGATCACGACTCGCGGTTCCTCAAGGTCTGGCATTTGGAACACGGTGTGGCACTTGATGCCTTTCTCTTGAAGCCCCGCCTTGATCTTGGTCTCTATTGCTCTCATCATTATCGCGGTAGAGTAGGATGCAGACTACAAAACTCGTTGTAATTACAGCGTATTACAGGGGGGGCAGAAAAAGTTGGTCGGGACGGGGAGATTTGAACTCCCAACCGACGGATCTACAGTCCGTTGCTCTGCCAGATTGAGCTACGTCCCGATTGAAAGCAAAGGCTGACGTGTTGGCAGAGATGTAGTCATAAAAGCTTTACTAAGTGGTTTTGGCTCAAGCAATCGCTCTTGTACAGCCAGCGTGTTGTGCGCAGTCAATGAGAGAGACCAATCAGCATTTATGCCGGTTCCCGGTCTGTTGCCAGTGAATCATCATGACCGGACGAGTATGCAACGTGGAGAAGAACAAGCTCGACTGCACCTGCACCTATCCGGGCTGTTCTCGAAAGGGATACTGCTGTGACTGCCTGGCATATCACTGGAGCCACAGGGAGCTCCCAGGCTGCCTCTTCCCAAAGGATGCTGAGAAGACGTACAATAGATCGTTGGAGTATTTCATAGAGGTCTGGAGCGAGAGGCTCGGCAAGAATTGAATTGATGGCGGGCGCGCCAGGAGTCTCGCGCACACCATGAAATGGGTGGATGCGTTTCGAACCTGGGACATCCAACTTCGAAGGCTGGCGCCCTATCCAGACTAGACTACGCGCCCTTGCAGTGGTGGAGGACATGGATTTCCCTTTAAGGTCTTCTGTTAGGTGACTCAGTCAATGGACTGGCCAGGCGGTTGATGACTCGCGGAGTGTCGAGTGCCAGGCCGCATCATGCGAACATCTTCCGCATCTTTTCTTCAGTGGGGTTCTTCACGACCCCACGGTCAGTGATGATTGCGGTTATCAGTTCAGGTGGGGTGATATCAAAGGCGGGATTGTAGACCTTCGCCGTTGGAACGGTTATGTACTCGCCATTGATGATCCTGACCTCATCGGGGGACCGCTCCTCAATGATGACATCCTCGACATTGGTCTCCATGTCAACTGTTGATGTGGGAGCGGCAACATAGAAGGGGACCCCGTGGTACTTTGCGGTGATTGCCATCGTGTAGGTACCGATCTTGTTAGTGACATGACCAGTCTTCAGAATGCGGTCAGCACCCACAACACAACAATCGACGCGTCCATCCCGGAACACTGTGCCAATCATTCCATCGGTGATGAGAGTCGTGTCAATATTGTCTTCCATCATCTCAAAGACTGTGAGACGAGCACCCTGTTGCCTGGGACGGGTCTCAGCCGCATACACCTTGATGTCGCCATACTTCTCGTGCGCAACGCGAATGACCGCACCAACAGTGCCCAGATGGACTGTGGCAAGAGAGCCGGCATTACATATGGTCTGAATGGTGAAGCCCGGTCTGATGAGCGGGAGGGCATTCTCCCCTATTCTCCGGCACATGCGGACGTCCTCTTCGGCAATCTCTTTTGCCTCCTCAATCAGACGCTGAATGATTGCCTGAACGTCGCCTGCAGCAGCCCTTGCCACACCCAGCATCCGCCGAGTGGCCCATGTGAGATTCACAGCTGTGGGTCGTGTGTTCAGGGTCTGAGCGGCGGTCTCGAGGTAGGAGATGAGCTCGTCCTTGGTCTGGGCATTGCTCTCAAGTGCTGCAAGAGCCATTCCCATTCCCGCCGCAGCCCCGATTGCAGGGGCCCCCCGGATCTCCATCACCTTGATTGCCTGGGCGATGCGTTCATGGCTCGAGGTCTCAATAAACTCGACCTTGAGGGGTAGTTTTGTCTGATCGACCAGACGGACCACACCATTTTCTAACCATTCAATTGTCCGAAACATCATCAATTCCTCTTGTGAACTCGGTCAGTATTTGTTCAAGGAGGCGAACAAGGTCGCGAGCAACACGTTCCACCTCCGTGGTGAGCCCCTCCCCAAAATCAATGTTCTGAGGCTGAACTCCCAGCAGGACCGTCTGAGCGCCGGTCTCCTGCTCGAGATACATCATCAGGAACGAGAGAGGCATGTGATGCGTGCTAATTGCGATTCCGCCGATTCTGTCTCTTGTGACAAGTTCCGCGTGACCAACGGGCTTTCTCATGTCAGCAGCATCGACGAGAATGACACGGTCCGCACCGAACTCTGCGATTGGACGGGCAAACGCCTCGGGAACGGAACCCACATTCTCAAGCATCACTGACGGGTGCTCGATGTTGAGCGAGCCTATGATGAAGGGTCCAAGCCCATCATCACGACGCAGATCATTGCCTATGCCCAGTACTGCGACCCTGTGGCCTCCTGCAAGAAAGTCACGAAGGGCCGCCTCGAGGGTGTCATCTCTGTCGTTCACACGACTCGAGAGAGAGGACTAGGTTTTAGGTCTTTTCAACAGTCAGCCAGTGGCCACCTTCGAAGAGTTATTAACTCAATAATTGACGAGATTAGCAAGGCAAGTGAGCAAAGTGAAAGAGGACCATGACCAGTCGCCAACTGACCCTGATGAGATAGAGGGGGACAGGCCTGCTGATTTCGTTGACGAGGGATCTCAGTCTGAGGAGGAGGAAGTGCATGAGGAGCCAGCAGAGGTCATATTTCGTGATGGCAAGGCGTATGTGTCAGGTCCAGATGCTGACAGAATCTCTCAGCAGGGGATATATGGTACGCGAGTAGAGGGTGGTGAGCTTGAACTCATTCCGGTGGAGATGCTTCATCTCCTAGAACGCGGTCGAGTTGTGGTCAGGACGCCCGATGGCCTAACTCTCTCTGCGAAAGATATTGTGAGGCGGCTCTTTCCATCCAACCCGGACCTCTGGGCTGACTATCTGGTATTCCGGGACCTCAGAAGCAGAGGTTATGTGGTGAGGCAGGGCTTTGGCAGTGGGATTGGTTATCGGGTATATGCGCGCGGCGACAGACCGGGAACAGCCTCGGCAAACCAGCTGATCTATATCCTGAAGGATGGTGAGCCAATATCGCTTCACGACCTTGACCAGGTGACAAACACAGCAGCTGCTGCCAGAAAGAGGCTCGCCTTTGCACTCATTGATCAGAACGGAGAGGTCAACTTCTACAGGGTGGCACAGGTGGTTCTAGATAATAGGAGTGAGAAGAAAGATGAGTGACTGGTATGATGATGAGATTTCAGTATTGGAAGGTTATTTCGACGAGCACACAATGAGCGTTCATCTGATTGAGAACAACCCTCCACGAGCAAAGAGAGGCGCGCCCGGGGACTGGACGCTGGTCGATCTGTCTGATGAACTATTGACGCATGACGACTTGGATGCACTTGCAAATGCCATTATCGAGAGCGCCCGCAATGACATGTACTCATTCATTGAGATCGAGGAGGATGGCGCGGCAGTTGTACAACTACGAAATCTACGAATTGCGATAGCGATGCCACCCTTTGCGGACAAGTACGAGATCTCCGCCATCAGACCGATAATCAAGCTGACAATAGAGGACTATCATCTCAGCCCCAAGTTGATGCAGCGCCTTGAGACCCGTGCCGAGGGGATTCTGGTCTCAGGCTCACCGGGTTCGGGCAAGAGCACCTTTGCAGCTGCCCTCGCAGAGTTCTACAGTTCTCAGGGGAACGTCGTGAAGACACTCGAACAGCCGCGCGATCTTCAGGTGAGTGAGGATATCGTACAATATTCACCTCTTGATGGTAGCATGGAGAAGGCGGCAGATATACTGCTTCTTGTGAGACCAGACTATGTGGTCTATGATGAGCTGCGGAAGAACTCGGATTTCCAGGCATATTCCGACCTCAGATCGGCTGGCGTGGGCATGGTTGGGGTGGTACATGCGGGTTCTGCAATTGACGCCATCCAGAGACTGACTCATGGGGGCAGGGTGGAGCTTGGACAGGTACCAAGCACCGTCGACACCGTCATTCATATTGAGGCTGGTCGCGTTGCCAAGGTCTCTTCTCTGTCCCTCAAGGTCAAGCTTCCGACAGGAATGAGCAGCTCTCAACGTGATCTGGCAAGACCAGTGGTAGAGGTCCGTGACTTCGAAGAGGGCATTCTTGAATATGAGATGTTCACCTTTGGCGGAGAGAGGGTGGTGACCCCTGTCAGAGGAGAGAGAGGGTTTAGGCGCCCCTCAGACCAACGCGGATACCAACGCGGCAAGCCGGGTGAGGCAGTGCCAGTGTCTGTGAGCTACACTAAGAAGAAGATCACACTCTACGTCGGCAAGAAGTATGCAAAACAGCGCGTGGAGATCTATGCGGATAATGAGTATCTGTTTACCACAGTGATTGGACGAAACGGAGAGAGCTCCATTAGGATTCGAACAAAACAGGGGAAGTCGCTGATTGATGCCGTTGAAGAGGGCGCCGTGATCATTGCAAAAGTGATTTGAGATTAGCGCTCAAAGAATATGTTCGTGCGACTGGTCAGTGGAGTTGAGAGACCTTAGACTGAAGAGATGCAATCTATGTCAAAAACTTTAACAAGACACATCAGAAGGAGAGGGAGCCGGAGGGCCCGTGGCCTAGCATGGATAGGGCACCAGCCTCCTATTTGCTGAAGAAGGCAGCAAGGTGAGAGTTGGTAATCGCCGGTTCGAATCCGGCCGGGCCCGCCATTTTATTGACCTTGGTCTTGTCGCTGAAGAGTGTACCTCCCTTCATCGGTCCCCACATAGACGATATCAGCCATTCCAGGAAATATACCCGTTTCAATGACACCGGGTATCATCTTCAGATCCCTTGCAGTCTCGAATGGGTCACTAATAGGTTCAGGAAACTTGAGGTCGAGAATGAAGTTACCGTTGTCAGTCACGACAGGGCCCATTTTTCGTTGAGCCTCACGAAGCACTGGTTCAATGTCCATAGCACGTATCTTGCGCGTGACCATTCCGAGGGAGAAGGGAAATACCTCCACAGGAATGAGAAATCGCGAACCGAGTCGATCCACAAGCTTTGATTCGTCCACGATGATTACAAGCCTCTTCGAGGCTGTAGCCACAATCTTCTCTTGAAATAGGGCTCCACCACCACCCTTTGTGAGGTTTAGTTCCTTATCAACCTCGTCAGCCCCATCCACGGTGAGGTCCAGTTCGGGCGTGATATCAAGATTGGTCAGCGGGATATTGTATCTTATTGCCAATTGGTACGCCTGAAATGAACTGGGAACAACAGCAATATGAGAGCCACCATTGGCAATACGGTCGCCCAGCAATTTGGCGAAGATCGCAACGGTAGAACCGCTACCAAGACCGATTGCTCCATCAATGGGGACTGCCTCAAGAGCACCTTCGGCAGCATTCTTCTTCGCATTAGACACTGGTCACAACTCCATTGGGATGGGGGGAAGACGACACAAATTCATAATTCGTGCCCAAAACAGAGGAGGCATGATGGTGGCTCTTACTCGCCACTCATCAAGGCTTTGAGACGCTCCATCTCTGCAAGCATCTCTGATTGGAGGGAACTCTTGGGTCGGCCGCCGGATGGCCTTGCAGGTGCACCACCGCCTGGAGGAC
>JAGSHP010000383.1 GCA_029855925.1 Candidatus Thorarchaeota archaeon
GTACGGCTCTGGCATTGCTTTTGATCGTGCTGGCGGTGGACATTGTCGCGAACTATGCATCACGCAGATTGACTAGGAGAGTAGTCTAATGGGGACTGACTGGGAACATAAGATAGAGGTCAAGCATCTCAACACTTGGTTTGGGAAGAAGCACATTCTCAAGGACATAAGTTGCTATTTTGAGGACAATTCAGTCACAGCCATCATGGGACCTTCCGGCTGCGGCAAGAGCACGCTCCTGCGAAGCATAAATCGGCTCAATGACAACATCGGTAATTTTCGCATGACAGGAGAGATACTCATCGAGGGCGACAATATCTACAATCCTGAGGCGAACGTCTACCAGCTGAGAAAGCGCGTCGGAATGGTCTTTCAGCGACCCAACCCTTTTCCGATGTCAATTCGTGACAACATCACGTTTGGCCCAAAGCTACACGGAGTTCGCGATGAGGATGAACTGGAGAAGATAGTGGAGGACACGCTGCGGAGAGCCGCTCTCTGGGACGAAGTCCATGACCAGCTTGACCATCCAGCCACGCTTCTCTCAGGCGGACAGCAGCAGAGGCTCTGCATCGCACGAGCGTTGTCCATCAATCCACCAGTGCTCTTGATGGATGAGCCAGTTTCCGCACTGGACCCATTGAGCGCCTCCAAGATTGAAGACTTAATCATACAATTGAAGAAGGATTACACGATAATATTAGTGACTCACAATGTTCAGCAGGCCTTCAGGGTCTCCGATTTTGCAGCATTCCTGTATCTCGGCGACCTCATCGAGTTTGGCAAGACAAAACACATCGCAGTCGCACCAAAGGACGAGCGAACAGAGGCATTCATCACGGGAAGAATTGGATAGTGTAGGGTGAGAAGATGAGAAGTCAACTGGAGTTCTATATGCAGGAGATAAAGGCAAGAGTCTATCGGATGTATGAACTGGCAAGCTACGCATTTCTCAGGTCCATTGAGGCCTTCAAGGAACTGAATCCTGAGATTGTTCATGAGGTCGAACGTATGTCCGATGAGATTGAGGAGCTCGGAATCAAGATAGAGGACAACGTCTTTGAGACCATAGTTCGCAGACAGCCTGTCGCCAGCGACCTGAGGGCACTTGCGTCCTACAACTTTGTGTCGTTGCACCTCTACAGGATAGGAAGGTACGCTTACAAGGTAGCGCGAATTGCGGACCTGGCAAGCGGTCTCAAACACTACAAGGAACTCGAGTCGATCCCGCTAATGGCAAGCATTGCGAAGGCGACCCTCGACATTGCCATGAGGGCACTGCTGGAAGGCGACCTCTCCGAGATCGACAAGCTTGAGGAGCTTGAGGCCAAGTCGGACAAGGAGACCGTGGCTATGTTCGAAGAGATCATAGAGTATCTCAAGAAGATGAGCGGGATCACAACAATGTCCATGTACTATATCATCGTGGGCCGCTACTGTGAGAGAGCCGCGGACCACTCATTCTCCATTGCTGAGAGGGCGATATACGTGCACACTGGCAAGCGAAGAAAACTCGGGCTGGCGTACAAGGGACAGGCTGATACAGGACCTCACTAGTCATTCACGACAACTCTCGCTCGGAACGGAATTGCCGTATTACTTCCAAGAGTCCAGTAAATGCCAAGTCCACATTCTTGTTCTGCGTGGCGCTGGTCTGAATCAATCGGTCAACCTTGCTTTCAGCAACCTCCATGACTCGCTGAGGGTTGACGACGCTCTCCAGGTCAATCTTGTTCTCGATCATTACAACAGGGACCTTTCCGGCTGCGGTGTAGAGAGCCTCAAGCCAGTCATCAATGTGCTCCAGTGTGTCCGGGCGTGTTCGGTCAAACACAAAGAACGCACCGCTTGCCTGTGAACAGTACTGCTCTCGAAGCTGAGAAAATGCGTCCTGACCCCCAAGATCCCAGATAACAAGCTTGTACAGTAACCCGTGGCGCTCTATGACCTTCACATGGAGCATCGCACCGATCGTGCTGCCAATCTCCATGGGTAGACTATCGTAGACGTATCTCTGAACCAGGCTGGTCTTACCAACACCGGTGTCGCCTAGAAATACGAGTTTGAATACGTAGTCAGGTGTGGGGGTCTCCATGGCGCATTCAACACCAACATTAGCGTATGATTGCTACCGCATAAGTCTTTGTGCTGTATCAGAGAATCTGTGACTGGTCACGTTCTCGAGCCTTCTCGAGAATTTCCTTGGTCAACTCAACAAACGCCTCTTCGACGTTCTGGTCCTCCTTTGCACTGGTGCGTACGAAGGCACAACCAAGCTTGGTGGCCATCTCTTGGCCCTTTCCCTCAGGAATCTCCGAGGGCAAGTCAATCTTGTTTTCGACCAACACAAGTGGGATCTTACCTGTCACACTATAGAGAGTCTCGACCCAGTCATCAAGCCTAGCCAGGGTCTCGGGTCGAGTTGTGTCATAGACAAAGAATGCGCCTGATGAATTCTGATAGTAGGCCTTGCGCAGTTTCTTGAAGTCTTCCTGACCAGCAATATCCCAGATGACAAGCTTCACGACAGTATCTTCAATCTGAACAGACTTGACATGAATATGAGTACCGATTGTCGCCAGATAGTCACCCTCGAAACTGTCGTACAC
>JAGSHP010000330.1 GCA_029855925.1 Candidatus Thorarchaeota archaeon
CTTCATCCCCGTCATCATCAAAGTCCCCTGATGTTACTCCCGAGATGGTAAAGGCATTGAACTCCCTTGCAAAAATAGGCTCATTCGCTCCTGAAGCAACTGAGAAGAATACAAGCACTCCTTTGTGTTGCCCTAGATTCGATGCAACTCCTACGTCTTTAACGTCATCGCCATCAATGTCTGCTACTGTCAACCATACATTTTCATTTGGTCCAATGTATTGAGAAACATTGGTCCAGAAACGTTGCTCGGGAGTGCGCGATATTACAGTGAGATTGCCATCGTATTGCACAACGATTATCTCACTCTGATTGTCACCATCCAAGTCTTCTGCAATGACATTATGAAGGTGCTCTGCCAATGAATAGTGAACAGTGGGGACAAAGACACCAGTTTCATTCGGAAAAAGCACATCAATACTGTGAAAGGACGCCATCCCAACATTGGTAACAGATGCGTTGCCGGAGTGAAATGGGAACATCCCACCAAATCTAGGGAGGCTCCAATCAGACAGATTATGGTATTCCTTGCGGTCGAATCCACCTGCTCCATCGTTAAATGCAATAAATATCGGATTCGCAATTGCAGCACGCGCCGAGAATATGTCCACGAATCCATCAGCATTGAAATCCCCCAGCACAAAACCCTTCCCGAAATTGCCTGTTATTTCACCAGTAGCAATGACCGTTCGATTCTCAAATCCACCTGTTCTGTTCTGAAACACAACCTCTAATGAAGAGAAGCCTGAAACGACCACATCGTCGAAACTGTCGTTGTTCAGATCTGCTACCTGAAGTTCGAGGTACACCAGTCCACGCTCCAGAGGAAATGAGTTTTCCGTAACGTTCTCTGGCACTCTGTACGCAAAAAACATCCAAGCACCTATCATCACACCAATCACAACAAGAGTCACCATTACCATACGAATGCGCCCATTCATCATCCTTACCACCCCACTCTCTGTTCGATGCCCGAGGCGAACTTTTGGTGACACATAATCTCCCCACTGTAGGTAGCGAGATCGTAAACAGTTGTATCATAGATAGTAACAGCTTGTACATATGTGTGTCGAAGGACACGAATGCCCCACACGTTGACCGCACCAACAATCACCATGCCGCAGGAGTGTCAGTACAGGAATCTTGACTGATCCGAACAGTTGATCAGAGCAAGAATTCCTTTCTCGTAGAAACGCTCTCTGAACCTGACTGCCATAGAATTCCTGATGACGATTCAAGAGAAATAGAAAGGTCATTGCCGAGGCGCTCAAGTAGCAGTGCACCCGTCAATGACCATGGACAATTTCATTCTCCATTCAGATGGCTCACTCGTATCTGAGCGCATCCACAGGCCTGAGCCTCGATGCTCTCCACGCGGGATAGAGCCCAAAAACTACACTGACGACAATCCCGAAGAACATGGCGCCCAGAATGACGTCGATGCTGAAGACTGGCGTGAATGACGGAAAGCTCATGGGTCGTACTCCTCCAAGTGGCGAGGAACCGCCTGTCAGGCGAGAGAAGATGACGGCCACAAAGTAGCCAAGACCCACGCCAAAGACTGCACCGAGCAGCCCGATCAGCATTGCCTCTGTGAGAAAGACAGCCAGGACCGTTCGGTTGTTCATTCCCAGCCCCTTCAGGATGCCGATCTCACGCGTTCGCTCCATCAGCGAGACTATCATGATGTTCATGATACCGACGCCCGCAACGAAGAGGGAAATGGCGGCAATTCCGACAAGAAGGGTCTCCATCATGCCAAGCGCATTATTGAGCGTGTCCAGAACAGCAGTGGGAGAGGTCACCTTCACAAGGTCGTCAAAGGCATCCTCAATCGCATTAGTCACAGAGTCAATAGTGGACTGATCGCCATCAACAAGTTTGACGACAATGTTCGCCGCCTCGTCAGTATCAAAGAAGTCTTGAGCCTCAGTGATGGGGATGTAGATTCCAGAGTCAGAGGGACCCATCGAGAACGCACCAATCTCGTCAAGAACACCGGCCACAATGAATGACCGATTCGTGGTGACAAGGCTGCCGTTCACGCGACCGGTCCACAAGAGGGTGATGTTATCGCCAACTACCACATTGCGTGTACCGTTCTTCCATGGGTCAGCGACGGTATGACCAACGACCACTTTGCCCTCCGGGGAGGTGAGGGGAATCTCGCCTTCTACTGCTGTGAAGGTGTTGTAGACCTCGGCGTATTCTTGAAAGTCCACGCCAGTGATAGGCAGAGTATATTCCGTACTGTTGAAGTAGACTTTACAGGTCTTTGACATGACAGGTATTGCGGTCTGCACTCCTTCAATCTTGGCGATCGTATCGGTATCGTTCAACAAGAGCGTAAAGTCCGAGTCGGGACCGGTGAAGCTCATCCCGCTGTTGCCGACGATAAGGGTGTCCGTCGCGAGCCCTTCCTCCAACTGGCCGGTCATCGAAACCTGGAATCCCTGAGTTATTGACATCAGCGCAACAATGGCGGCAATGCCAATTACCACTCCGAGCGTGGTCAGTCCCGCGCGCAGCTTCCGCAATCGAATCGCTGAGAACGAGTACGAGAAGACGTCTCTGACTCTCATCTAGTTGACCTCCTCGGCTATGATCACGCCATCGCGCATTCTCAGAGTTCGCCTTGCCTGCCGACCGATCTCCTGGTCATGGGTCACCACGATTACTGTCACTCCAAAGTCATCATTCAGTTCTCGGACGAGAGCCATAATGTCCAGAGCCGTCTTTGAGTCAAGGTTTCCTGTCGGCTCGTCCATCAGGACAAACTGTGGATTATTGATCAGCGCGCGTGCGACTGCGACTCGCTGACGCTCACCACCGCTCAGTTCAGCCGGTCGATGATGCATCCGTTCTGCCAGCCCCACATTCTCCA
>JAGSHP010000216.1 GCA_029855925.1 Candidatus Thorarchaeota archaeon
CTCCAATCACTAGAACGTCTGGACGAAGAGCGCTGATCACGCCTCTCTCCTCTGAGGCAATAGGACCACCAAGAATGACCTTTCCTCTGTGCCTTTTTCTCCAGGCGCGAATGACGCGGGCGACGACTGGTCGGTCCATGCTCATTGCACTGATTGCCATGTGTTCAAAGTCACGAAACCGCGCCCTTCCACCGACTATGCTCTCGACCCTCTTTATCCTGCATGTCATTCCTTTGCTCTCAAAGACACCAGCCACAGTTCGTGGTCCGCAGCCTATAGCGTCTCGTGATGTGACTCGTTTACCACTGCCCGCACTTAATGCATCAATGATCAGTAGCTGGTCATTTGTCATCTCAATCTGGCTCTGTAGGTATGAGCTTCAGTTTAACTTATATGCTCGACTGGAGCACTATATATCACTCAAGTAACAATCAACAGGAGAACGTGAAACCTGTCAGACGAAGGCGGAATATGTCCAAATTGTGGTCTTCCTAAGGACCTCTGTGTCTGCGAGACCATTGCACAAGAAGAAGCACGAATAACTGTTACCGTGGAACGACGCAAATGGGGTCGGCTCACAACGGTGGTGTCTGGTTTTGATAAGAGTATTGACCTGCACGACATGGCAACCAAGCTCAAGAGCAAGCTTGCCTGTGGTGGCGCAGCCAAGCACGGTCATATTGAACTCCAGGGTGACCATCGTGGAGTGATCAAAGACATCTTAGCCAAACTGGGCTTCCCAGAAGAGTCAATTCACATAGACTGGTCGTTCAGAAGGTCCGGTCGAAGGTAGTAGTATATCCCTATACCGCGGAGTAGTACCATACAAGAGGTGCCCTCCCTCTCTCTGGCTAGTTCATTGTGTCTAATGAGTCAATATTCAGGACCCGAACAATCTCTTTGTAGCGGTTGCGTACGGTCACCTCTGTCACACGTGCGACCTCAGCTATCTCGCGCTGTGTTCTGCGTTCGTCCATGAGAATTGATGCAACATAGATTGCAGCAGCAGCCAGTCCCAGAGGATCTCTTCCAATTGTGAGGCCCATCTCCCTACTCTTGCGCAGTATCTCTACGGTTCGCAACTGTACAGGGCTGGAGAGCGACAGCTCTGATGCAAATCTGGGAATGTAGTCAATCGGATTGGATAGAGGTATCTTGACCTTCAAGCTTCGTAGGAGCAGTCTATAACATTGTCCCAGTTTCTTCTTGTCTACTCTTGACGCGTCAGCGACCTCGTCCAGGGGTCTTGGCTTCTGCCTGATTCTACATGCCGCATAAAGTGTTGCCGCAACCATTGCTTCGATTGATCGTCCACGGACCAGCTTCTTGATGATTGACTTTCTGTACAGTAGGGCTGCAAGTTCACGAATCGAGCTTGGAAGCGACAGCTGTGACGCGAGACGTTCCAGTTCGGACATCGCCTGAGCCAGATTCCTGTCAATGGACCCATGTACGCGCGAACGTATCTGCCACTTTCTCAGGCGATAGATCTCTGACCGGCGAGAAGGTGTCAGTTTTCGGCCAGAAGTGTCTCGATCGCGCCAGTCAATCATGGTCGAGAGACCCTTGTCATGAACAGTATATCTCATAGGTGCACCAACGCGGCTTCGAGCATCTGCCTCTTCTGAGCTGAACGCCCTCCACTCGGCACCCGTGTCTATCCGATGATCGGATATGACCAGTCCACATCCAGCACAGATGCGTTCGCCTCGTGTCAAATCCTCAACGACCTGGTTTGAACCACACTCGGGGCAAGTGAAGTGCGCTGAATCCTCATTGCCATGCTGAGTACTCCCCTCAGGTATCTCCCGCTCAGCATTACTCTGTGACTCTTCCACCCATCTCTCCTCTCTCAACTGATTAGCGGGTGTATCGATGCCAGAATTCGCTGTCAACAATAACCTCACTGTATGAAAGGCTTGGACCCACCCCATATCATATCTACAAAGATACATTTAATGATTGTGGGAATTTCGACATGGTAATTTCCGCATGCAAACAACTCTCATGTTTTATAATCAGGTTGTCTGCTCGTGCCCATCCTCTGTAATGATGATAGTATGTTCATGCTGCGACACAAGTTCGCCCTTTTCTTCAGCCAATATGTGATGACCTATCAAAGCACCGTTCTGTTGCAGTTCTCTGATTGCCATCTTTAGTGCAGCGTGCTTCATCTTCTTGGCAAGCCATCGTTCAGCAAATGGGAATTCCTTGTACTCCTTTCTCGCTATTCCAAGGAATTGTTTAGAGCCTCTAAATCTGACCGGAACTCGTATGGGTAGGAGCTGATAGATCAGTGGGTTCGGAAGGTCCCTGACATTTCCGGACCCGGTGCTTGCAAAGGTCTCAACAGCATAGAACTCACCGGCCTCTACCTTGACCTCCGCCTTCCCCGAGACACATGGGACCTGTTTTTCTCCGTGAAGGACCCACTGCTCAAGCTGGTGTCCGGTCAGCTGCTTTATTGGTTCAAAACCCGCGCTTCGAATCGTGTCCTCGATCAGTGCACCTATTGTATTCAATTTGGCTCCGGGTCTCATGAGTTCGATAGCGACCTTTGTTGCCTCCTCGGAGGCCTTGACAAGGCTCTCGTGCTCTGGATTAAGTGCCTTCGTAAACGCAGTATCGGAGATATAGCCATCAATATGCGCTCCACAGTCAACCGTGACAAGATCGCCCTCCTGAATCACGGTCTCATCGTTCAGTGGGGATGTATAGTGAGCGGCAACGTTATTGATTGCCACATTACATGGAAATGACAATCCGTCCGCGTGTTCCAGAATGTATCCCTCGACAGCCTCGACAATGTCAATTACTTTTGTCCCCGGTTTGATCATGGGACGTGCTATGTCTAGAGCCTCTCTCGCCACAACACCTGCCCGACGCCATTTCTCCAATGGGTCTTCGCTCTCTTCAGACTCTTCAGTAGACTTCTTAATGGGGGTTGTTTTTTCCTCGGACACGCCTATTCACCTATCGTATGGCCGATTGTGAATGCATCGAGGCTCTTTGATAAAAGTGTTGGAATGTACTAACGCCCCACTCACAGAATGTTCGCAATCTTATTTGCTACACGAGTCATCATGAAGAACATGTAGCCAAGGTTGACACGCTTGTTCGTGAGCGTGCACAGAAGTGCATCATCTCCTGCGTTGCAGATGATGACATATCCCTTCTCGCCCTCCACAAGCATACGAACTAATTCCCCGCGCTTTAGCTCTTTGAATACCTTTCTCGTGGACATGTCGATCTGTGTAGTACGTCCTGCTATGATGTCCTCCTCAGGAACGTCGCTACCCGGCTTTCCATCAGGATAATGAGAACAAATCGTTAGACCCTGTGACTTTGAGATAATTAGACTGGCCTGAACATTTCCTTGGGAGGCTCTGCTCAGGTCCTCAAGCAATTCGGTAAGCTTTTCCGTCTTACTGGACAATTACTGTTGACCTCCCGTAGGCGCACTTTGTAACTTGAATGGTCGACACTATTTAAACTCTCTTGGCGCCACTCTCTTTGAGTGCCTTCACGATCTTGGCGAGACCTGTGCCATTATCCTTCTGTGCCTGTTTCTCTACGTAAGTTCCCTGAACAACAATGTGCGCTCCAGCCTCAACTGCGCCGATCACTGATTGGATGTCGTTGAAACCTCCACCTGTGATGATTGGAATGTCTGAGAATTGTGACACGGTCGAGATTATCTCAGTTGGCACACCGCCGCCTTCAGCACCGCTTCCTGCCTCCAGATAGACGAGCTTGAAGCCCATGATCTCAGCTGCAAGAGCGTACATCAAGACAAGCTTTGGTTTGTCCCGTGGGAAGGGCTTTGCATCTCCCACCCAGGCAGCCGTCTTTCCTGGAGATATGAGTAGGTATGCCATCGGGATTGCCTCAAGTCCCGCCAACTTGACCCGGACGGCAGCTAGGGATTGCGCACCAATAATCCAGTAGGGATTGGTACTATTGAGCAGACTCATGAAGAACATAGCATCGGCGTGCTCAGAGACCCCAGTGATGTTTCCGGGAAAGAGAATTGTTGGGATGTCCACAGCATCAGAGATGGCCTTCACGGACTCGTCGATGACGCTAAAGACCGTGCTCCCGCCAATCATTATTGCGTCGGTACCTGCCTGTTCTGAAATCTGTGCAAGCTTGACTATGTTGTCAGTTGAGATCTGCAATGGATCCGGATCGAGCAACGTGAAATGAAGAGCACCCTCGGTGTCTATTTTATCTTTGATATATTTCCAGACTTTTTCAGGCATCATTCCATCTCCAGTGACTGATGACCTTCTTCACGGCTGACTTTTTACAGTTTTGGTGTACTATCTCCCTCTCCTGCAGGTCTCTATGTGCCTCTTCTTCTGATTTGTGGAAAGAATCTTCCTGTTCTATCCATGTATGCCTGATATGCCACTCCATAATGCTCCAAGAGATCCTGCTCCTCGATGACCGCTATGTTGTAATATCCAACGATGCCAAGCAATAGCACCGCCGTTGCCACTGATGGTATCATCATGAACAGCCCCACGAAACTCAGGCAATATGATAGATATGAGGGATGTCTCACACGTGAGTATGGCCCCCTCGTCACGATGTGGTGCTTCTCGGGAATGGCCCATGAAGATGCCATATCTCCCCTAACAGCCCTCGACCAGAGATGGAGACCTATCCCCACAATCAAAATTGCCACACCCGTGACCCATGTCAGTGTTGGCGGCTCAAGTAGTGGAATCAACAGTACAGGTAGCCACACCTCTGCATTGAAGAGCCATCCAATAGATATGAGAAGAACAAGCAGGAACGAAAGTAACGTGGTGATCGTGACTACCCACAGGCTGACTGAGGGGATATTCTGATTTGGCTCGCGAAATGCGGCCCCAGTCAACTGCCTTGCCTTCTTGATGTCCAGATGAATGTGGACCATCACATCAATGAGAGATAGGACACAAATGAGCGGCCCAGCAATTTGAAGATTAATCATTTTGAGTTGCCACCATCACGATATCCGCATATTCTATTGAATGTGTTCATTTCAATGCACTGTGATTCACACTCTCGGACACTTTTTCACGTGTCGATGAACGAAAATGGAACGTAATCCTTTATTATGCCTCTGAATCATCATCTCGTATAATATCGACAATGGGACTGCGCAGATTTGTTCTGCCCGTTACATATCACATCGAGGAATCGACCATGCCTGAACCAAGGATTGGCATTTTCATCTGCCACTGTGGAAGTAACATCGGCGGCGTTGTAGATATACCACATGTACTCGAGTCTGTGAAAGACCTCCCAAATGTGGTTCATGTGGAAGACTACAAGTATCTATGTTCAAAGCCCGGGCAACAAATCATCAAAGACAGAATCAGCGAGATGCGCCTTGATCGAGTTGTGATCGGCTCCTGCTCGCCCCGAATGCATGAATTGACGTTTCGTCAGATGATGCGCGAGGCGAACATGAATCCCTTCCTGCTGGAGATTGCAAACCTGCGGGAACAGGACAGCTGGATTCATCAGGACAGTCCCGAGGCAGCAACTGAGAAAGCCATTGACCTCATTCGAATGGCAATCGCTCGTGCAAGACTGTTGGAACCCCTCGAGGAGACCGAGGTCGTCATTGAGAAGACGGCTCTTATCATTGGCGGCGGCATTGCAGGAATCTCTGCTGCTCTAGATATCGCCGACGCAGGATTCAAGGTCTACATTGTAGAGAAGGAGCCCAGCATTGGGGGGAAGATGGCACGTTGGGACAAGACCTTCCCGACACTTGACTGTGCCTCCTGTATTCTCACACCACGCATGGCGGAGGCTGGGTCACATCCGAATATAGAACTCATAACAATGGCCGAGGTCGATAAGGTAGATGGTTTCGTTGGTAATTTCGAGGTCACTATCAAACAACGTCCTCGCTACGTTGATATTGACAAGTGCACTAGTTGTGGTGACTGTTCCGCGGTCTGCCCTGTCGATGTTCCTGCAGAATTTGATGCTAATCTGACGTATCGCAAAGCGATCTACATCCCCTTTGCCCAAGCCGTCCCGTCCGCTTATCTCTTGGACATGGAGAGCTGTCTTGGTGTTGATGCAGTCCGTTGTGGGAAGTGCAAAGAGGCATGTGGCGCCGATGCTATCAACTATGATGATCATGAGAAGACCATTCAACTGAAGGTAGGTACCATTATTGTTGCCACCGGGTTTGACCTCTTCGATGCCACAAAGAAAGAAGAGTACGGGTATGGCGAGTTTCCGAACGTCGTCAACATTGGTGAGGTCGAGCGCATGCTCAGCTCCGCAGGGCCGACGCAAGGGCACATGGTTCGCCCCTCGGATCTTAAGGAGCCGAAACGTATCGTATATGTTCAGTGTGTGGGCAGTCGAGACGAGAGAACGAATCGATATTGTTCACGCATTTGTTGCATGACCGCCATCAAGCAGGCCCGCATGATTCGCGACAAGCTGGGCGCGGAGATCTATATCTTTTACATCGACCTTCGGACATTCGGAAAGGGCTATGAGGAGTTCTACGAATCAACCGCGGCTGCTGGTGTCAACTTCATCAGAGGACGGGTCGGGGAGATCATTGAAGATCCGGAGACCCACAGCCTGACAGTCCGAGGGGAGGACACGCTTCTGGGAAAACCTGTCAACTTGGACGATGTCGACCTTGTCGTCCTATCCACAGGTGTTGTTCCATCACGGTCAGCCAAGAAGGTTCAGCATATTCTCAATCTTAGCGAATCGCCTGATGGCTTCCTACTAGAGGCGCATCCCAAGCTTCGCCCCGTGGATAGCTTTAACGATGGTATCTTTGTCGCTGGAATGGCTCAGGGGCCGAAAGACATTCCTGATACTGTCGCCCAGGCCAAGGCTGCAGCGGCGGGAGCAATGGCACTGATGGGTAAGGGCAAGATTACAATCGAACCATACTATTCCATTGTGGATGAGAACAAGTGCTCTGGCTGCAGAGTCTGCGTGTCAGTGTGCCCCTATAATGCGATATCCATCAATGAGCGTGAAAAGGCAAATATCAATCCCGCCCTCTGTAAGGGGTGTGGCACCTGCACGGCCACATGCCCCAGTGGGGCTATCACCTCTCAGCATTACACCGACGGCCAGATTCTTGCAATGATCAACGAGTATCTGTCGGGAGCCATTGAGACCCCACAGGAATAGAATGACACATATCGGAAGCATTTTCCGTAGGTCATAGAGTGTATTCCACATGACTGAACCACAATTGACAGTGGCAATACTTGCTGGAGGCGACTCGAGGCGTTTCGCCACAGACAAGGCACTGGCACCATTCCGAGGACAACCCCTGCTACAACATATGCTGAGCATTGCTCACCAAATATCTCCCAGAGTGATAGTTGTGGTCTCGACTGAGGATCAAGCACAACGGTTCAAGTCATTAGTTGGTTCGACCGAGATAGTGTCTGATCCGGAGGGGAGTGACAAGAGTGCCCTGACCGGGGCATTGACCGCGTTCGAGTTCTCAGAATCCACATTTACTCTATTGTTGCCTGTTGATACACCCCTTGCAAATACTGCCCTCATGAAGACATTGTACGATGTCAGAGGCGCACATAGTGCGATAGTCCCTGCTTGGCCTGAGGGATTCGTGGAGCCACTACATGCCGTCTATCGCACAGAGACCGCCTATGCGAGGGGCCTTGCCATCTTTGAAAAGGGGGCACGAAAGATGCAGGATCTTCTCAACGCCCTCCCGAATGTTCTCTATCTCTCGACGTTGGTGCTCAAGAAGTTTGATCCCGAATTGCTGACATTCGCAAACATCAACACAGAGCAGGATCTAAGGAGACTCGAGCGCCTGTCTGGTCGGGCGAGTTAGTGTTCCATGTTCAGATAACGTATTCTACACGTGCCCTCATGACCAACCATGCATGGGCCGTATGGGTCAGCAGGTGTGCATCTATTTCCGAATAGCGGGCACTCCACGGGATCGACTATCCCAAGAATGACCTTATGGCACTGGCAACCCGGAAGAATGTCTACTGATTCCATGGCTGGAAACTCGAACTTCTTACGAGCATCATATTCGGCCCATCTGTCGCGCAGGTAGTATCCTGACCTCTTGATCACGCCCAGACCGCGCCAAGGCGCATCATCGATGTAAAACGCGTCATCGAGCATCTTCAGGGCAACTGGATTGCCCTCAGGGCGAACGACCCGTCTGTACTCGTTCTCTGAGTCTGCGCGTCCCTCATCAATCTGTACCAGAATCATTCGAGTTGCCTCAAGAACGTCCAGTGGTTCAAAGCCTGCTGCAACACATGGAACCCCATGCTTCCTAGCAATGGGTTCGTACACTCTGGTACCGATGATCGTACTTACGTGGCCCGGCGTTATGAAGCCATCAACAGCAAACCCCTCAATGTGAACGAGTATTTCCATCGCAGGCGGGATGACCTTCAGCGATGTGAACAGTGAGAAATTCTTGGGTGGCTCCTTCAGTATCTCAACTGCGAAAGTTGGCGCTGTTGTTTCAAAGCCCGCCCCCATGAACACGACTTCTCTATCCGGATTCTTTCGCGCAATCTCGACCGCGTCATTGATTCCATAGACGACCCGGACATCTGCACCTTTCATCCGTTCTTTTTCAAGAGATGAATCTGTTGAGGGCACCTTCACCATGTCCCCAAAGGTCGCGATGATATGTCCTTGGCGAGCAAGTTCAACTATCTTGTCCACGTCCTCAGCAGCGCAGACACAAACAGGGCACCCCGGACCTGCAACAAGTGATATGTTCTCTGGGAGCATTGCACGAAGACCATTGCTACTGATAGTGTCCTCGTGAGTTCCACAGACATGGACAATTCGAACCCTCTTTCCTTCAGATAGCCGGCGTATCTCTCGGAGTACTCCCTGAGCATACTTGGGGTCTCGGAACTTCGTGAAGTCAAACATTCTCGCTCTCGGCCTCAGTATATGCGCACCGAATGCCCATAAAAGAGCCGTGTTATGTACTTGCGGAGATCAGGTCTTTCCTGATCGTGCTGCATCTAGAAGTACCAGTGCCTCACCAAGTGATATTGCAAGTCGACCTGCCAGCTCTCTGGGAGTGATGTCTGGCTTCTCTGGAAGGATGTGTGCCTGCAAGTAGCTTGCGAGACCCGGATACAATGGGTTTCTACGAGTGGTCTCGACAAGAAGCGGCCAGAGTGGATTACTCTTAATATCGCCCAAGTCATCGTCGCCGACAAGCATGCTTGAAATAGCAGGTATTTCCTTCGTCTCGTAGGTGGCCTCCATAGAAGTTGGCCCTGCCTCAAAATGATCCGTCAACCGCTTCTGTTTCATCCGCATCCCTTCGACTGTCGCTTCCCGGCGTGGACGATGTCCAACACTATCTTCCTCCATACCGATTTAAACATTGAGGCTGAAAAACCATTTTCCGCCAATTCAGTAAGCTTTAACTAGAACTTGCAAAGCAAGTACACAATGAAAGATTACTGGCATTCAGGGCCAGCAACCTGGGGAATGATTACCAATTGCCACACGGCATCAGAAGAATAGTTTTGGACGTACTGAAACCTCACACGCCGCGAATAACAGACCTTGCACTCATGATATCTCGTGATGAGCGTGTGAATGGAATCAATCTGTCTCTGAAAGAGGTTGATCAGAACACAGAGTCTATCTCAGTGACGATTGAGGGTGACGACCTGGACTTCGAGTCTATAAAGGAGATCCTCGAACAGGCAGGCGCAGTCATTCACTCTATTGACCAAGTCGTGGCTGGGAAACGATTCGTGGAAGAAGTCACCCTTCAGCCAGAGAACAGCTAAGATTCCAACGGGAGTCAATGACTTCCTAGTTCCTGGATTAGTTGTTGACTCTCGGTATCTATCTTTCTTTTCACAATTCCAAACAGTTCCTGTTCGAACACAGGTGGAATTATCTTTACAACATTACAGAGCCTGTCCACTATGCGCTCCGCAAGAGTCGTGGGGGACACCGCGCCTCCTCGCACCACGCTCAATACGACCTCCTCTCTGACGCTTGACCTCACAATTGAGTCAACAACACTGGCGATCGTACCATCTGGGTCGACAAAGAATGGTAGCTGTGCCCTATCCCTTAGTACGATGAATCCAAGGGACTCAACGATGCTATTTGTATACCAGTCAAGACTCGATTCTTTCACTCTCAGGCGCGCAGCGAACTCGGTCTTTGTTAGAGGATTCGGATGGCTCCAGGGATGGCGTGAAACTATATACAGTGAGGCACTGAAAAGGGACTCGGACTCCTTTGGAACTCCGACCCTGGAGATGTAGCGTCTGACGAGATCCATTGCCACTGCCTGATAGCGCTCATCAATTCTATTCTCTTCGTAGAATCCGTGAGCATCGCGCATATAATCAACCACTATCTGAGGACTGACCACATTCTCTATGTTCTCACCATGAAACACGATGCTCTCTCCTGCCGTCACTAACCGACAGCCAAGTTTCTTCGGGAACTTTGTGAATATAAACCATTTTGCAAGCGAAACGGAGGTGAGTGGATTTCGCGCGGTACAGACTGACAGCCTATCGCTGGGTATAAGTCTTCTCCAGAGCCCATCTCAATGCACGCTGAATCTCCTCGAACCGTTCCTTGGTGCCATAGTTCTTGATGATCATCTCTTTTAGGAGTCCATCTTCGTCCTCGACCTTGAAGTCGAAGGCGTTCTCCCATGTGATCTCGCCATTCTCGACCCGATGACGGTCTTCACGCTGGAACTTTCCAAGTATGCGCTCCATGAAGAATCTGGCGAAGGCACCCTTCTTGATGTCGTACAGGGCATTCTCCGCAGGTACAATTCTTAATGTGTCATCCTCCCGGTGTATGATTGCGAGAAGCTTGCTCCTTGCCTTATCGTAGATCTCGATGGTCTCGGGGACTTCAGCACTCTCAGGCGGTGCGGCCTCAGCCGCCGTTGGTGTCTCTCCTTTTCCAAGAATTGCATCAGCCGTTGCAAAGCTCCCAGCACCAATTGTGTTATCGAGGGCTTGACGATATGCTCTGAGTTTCTTGAGTCGTTCAGTTAGCCTTTCGTATTCCTCATCGATCTCTTTCTTCAATTCCAAGAGAATTCGTATGCGTGGGTCTTCCAGAGCATACACCACCTTTCAATTATGCTTACCAATCAGACTGGACTGTCACTATTAGTATATCTTCTCTTGTATTATAATTACGTATCTTCCAGAACCGAGATGGCGAAGTCCGGGCACTCCATTTCGCATAGGCGACATACAACACACGCATCAAGGTCGGCGACTACGGGGAGGTAAAATCCTCTGTTATCAACGGTGTCCGCTTTTGCAAGAACATCATGTGGGCAGACCGAGATACATATTCCACAACCTTTGCACAGCCTGCCGTCAATGGCAATCTCTTTGGCTTTTCGAGGCAATGAATAGTCACCGTTCTTGGCCTCAATGGCCCTCGATATAACGCTTGGCATTTGGTACGCAATGATCACAGTACCTCGCAAGGGAATCGCGCACTATTGTGATTTCGCTGCGATTGGATCGTCAAGAACTACTCGTGTTCTCTCGCTGTGCCTCCGAGAGAGTGAATTAAATAGATAAGCACCAGATTACCAGTCGGAGTTCCCGCAATGAAACAGTATCTAGTATTCATGTGCCCTCGTTGCAGGCACTATACTAATGCACCAGTTGGACAGAAGCGAAGGGTATGCAGTTATTGCGGAAAGATCATTGACATCTCAAAGGCTGCTACCGCTCTGTTTGATGACGCACAAGCTGCAGCAGAGGCTGTGAAACAATTCAATGCGGGTAAGGACCACGACTTTGAAGATGCGGTACAGAGATCGCGTGACAAGATTCTCAGACTAATGCCATCGGACCGCATCGCTGTCAAGGACATCGCCGATGATGTTCAGGGCGAATCACTACCGACAGGAAAGACACGAAGACTGTTAGTGCTTCTTGAACGGGAGGCCCGCGACCAGCCATGCAGCCTTGATGATTTTGCCAAGGTCTGCACAGCCAATGGCCTTGAATGGTCTTGGGTTGAGACCCAGCTCGAGAAACTCTTTACTGCCGGGGACGTCTTTTACCCGACCCCATGGAAGATAATGTACATCAAAGCCCCATCAAAGACTAAGGCGAAGGGGGCGGTTGTGGACATCTCTAATGAGTTGCTTGCATACTTACGAGAACAGGATCGAGATGTGTCCGTGAAGGATCTGTACGCACGGTACGCCGAGATGGGGGTCTCTGAGGAGTCTGTAGATGCCTCACTGGAACGTCTAATGCGCAAGAATGAGATCTATCAACCCCTCCCCAACTTTGTTCGTGCACTGTGACTTGGGAGAGCTTAAATGAATAGTGCATGACTAAATGATGTTGATGAGTACAAGAAGGGAAGACAGAATACATGCCGATTGTAGAGCTGGTCGCAAAGAGGATCCTGTCAAGAAACCCGGGCATAGACCTCCGGATAGTCGACTTGATAGTGCTTCTTTGGCTCTATTCTAACCCGTACGATAGCAAGCGACGACAGCTGTCAAGTATGAAGAACGTCCTGCGAATGACTGAGAGCATTCAGTCCCCTGGCGGGGGCGTCCCCATAACCGATGATGAGCTGACTCAGATCGTGCTTGCAAGCCTTGACCGACTGAAACGCAAGGGTCTGGTCTATGTGAGGTCTGCAGGGCACATCTTTGTGAAGGGCACCATGACTGAGAAGGGAATGCAATTGATTCAGGAGTCCGTTGACACCCCCTCTCTCAGGCGTGTCACATCAGAGTTTGGAAACAACCCGTAGGTCACATTGAGATATCAACGTCGGATATTTTATTTATTATTTCCTGCTCTAACTCTCTGAATACAGTACCATTCTATTACCGTGCGGGTCCTCGAAGAGCGCGAAGTGACCATACTCACCGCTCTCTCCAATGGGCGTCTTCTCTCCTAGTTTTTTCCCTCCGTGCTTTTCTACCAGTTCCAGAGTCCTATCAATGTCAACCACATGGATCGATGGCACAATTGAGTCCTCCTCGCTATTCAGCTCGGCGCTGATTCCCATTTCTGACGGTGGCAGGATGTCTATAGAAGTCGTTCCCGGTTGCTGCTGAGTCCTCCAGCCAAAGACCGACTCGTAGAATTTTCTCGAAGCGTCATAGTTTCTTGAGGGAATCACCAAGTGACAGATGTAACTCTCCTCATTCATGTCTTCACCTCGTTCTATGGTGGGATATGGGACACTCTTTCAGACAAGAGTGATGGCCGTGTGGTAAGGTTTAAAAGTTAACGCCCGCGGTGGTCGGATGTCCCTTCAAGGAACAGCTGTTTCGAGACTGAAGGAAGCAGTACAGGCATTGATTTCTGCTCGCGGAACCGCCTGTATACGTGTGCCGGAATGTCTTGGGGTGGTTGTTAAGGGAATAACGACCGATTATCCTGCTCACATCAGTGAGAGACCTGGCTAAGCCATGTCAATAGCACCGGAAGTGTGGTACCATGCCATCATACCGATATAGCATAATAGGCATTGACCCGGACAAGACCGCCATAGCAAGCGGCAGAAATATGAGATGCTCCCCGAAGCAAAGCAGAGAAGTCTGTAAAGCGATAAAGGGCATGATGCTCGATAAAGCAATCGAGCTCCTCGAGAGTGTGATTGAGGAGAAGGCATGGATCCCTTACAGACGCCACAAGAAGAAGCGTGGCCATCATTCTGGCATGAAGAAATGGGCTGCGGGCGGCCATCCGGTGAAGGCATCTCGGATGATCTTGAAGGTCCTCAAGAACGCAGAGGCAAATGCGGATGACAAGGGCCTGGACATTGACCGACTCAAGGTTGTACATGCAGCTGCTCACAGGGGCCGAACTTACAAGCAAATGATTGAACGTGCTTTCGGTCGGAGTTCACCCTACTTTGAGAATACGACGCATGTCGAGATAGTTGTAGAAGAGGTGTCCTAAGTGTCGGCAGTCAAGTACTTTATTGATCAGAACACCAGACGACTGAAGATCGACGAGTTCTTAGGAATGGAACTCAACTCTGCAGGGTACGGTGGCGTCGAGATTCGTAAGATGCCCACGCGTACTGAGGTTGTCATTCATGCATCTCGTCCGGGCGTCGTTATTGGTAGAAGAGGTTCCAAGATTCGAGAACTCACAGACATCCTGGAGCATGACTTTGGTGTCCGTAATGTGCAGGTGGAAGTCGCAGAGATCGAGAATCCATGGCTCAACGCGCAGGTCATGGCTTCACGACTGGCTCGTCAGCTGGAGCGTGGTGTCCGATTTCGTCGGATGGCATACTGGATTCTCCGGCGGGTCATGCGCGCTGGGGCACTTGGGTGTGAGATAATCGTCAAGGGCAAACTTTCCAGCCGTCGTGCGCGTTATCAGAAGTTTAGACAGGCAACAATTGCAAAGACTGGTCGTCCCGCCGAACTATTTGTTGACGAGGCTGATGACATTGCTGTTCTCAAGCCTGGAGTCATTGGTGTCAAAGTGCGAATCATGAAGCCTGATGCAAAGTTACCAGGTGTTATCACTGTCAAGAAGCCCAAGGTGAAGAAGGTCAAGGAACGCGAGCTGATAAAGGCCCCTGAAGAGGTCAAGGCTGAGGAGGCAGTTGCCGAAGAGGCTGAAGTGGTCGAGTCCGAGCTTGAGGGCATCACAGACATCGAAGAGCTCAAAGAGTTGGAAGAGTTGGATGCATTGGATCTTGTGGAGGATGTGACCCCGGAGCCACCGGCATCTGACGAGTCCAAGCCTGAGCCTGCCCCATCTGAAGAGGAGGCTCCCTCGGAGTCATCCCCGCCAGAAGAGGTGGCTGATGTTGATTTATCGGAACTTGATGAACTGGACAAGACTGAGGGAGATGAGTGATCATGGCGCGACTTACTGCTAAGGATATTCGAAGTCTGACCAAGGAGGAGCGTAAGAAGAAGCTCGACGATCTCTATGACGAGCTCTCCAGTATCAGAATTCAGCTTGCTACTGGTGGCGGTACTGAGAACCCGTACAAGATCCGCGGAGTCAAAAGAGCAATTGCGCGGCTTCTCACGATTCAGAGAGAGATGGAACTGGAGGAGGGCCGGCAATGACAATCACCCCTGAAAATCTCCTAAGGCATGAACTCACAGGTCTACATGCTCATGTTGTTGATGCACGTGATCCGAGTCTTGTGTGCAAGGAGGGTATTATTACCGGTGAAACTCGGAGCATGGTTCATCTCGAGACCCGCTCCGGGATTGTAAAAGTTCCAAAGTCGGTGTCTGTTCTCGACATGCGACTGTCCGATGAAACACTTGTCAGAGTCGATGGACGTCTGCTGGTTGGTCGTCCCGAAGACCGGCTGAAAAGGCCCATCAAGAGGAGATGGTAAAATGAGCAAGAGCAAGGTAAAGGTGCGCAATATCGGCATTCCCAATGTGACACCCCCAGAGAAGACGTGCGAGGACCCCAACTGTCCATTTCATGGCACACTCCCAGTTCGCGGTCGAATTATGGAGGGCGTTGTCACAAGCACCAAGATGCACAAGGCCTGCACATTCCAGCAGGACTACCTGAGCCTGATTAAGAAATACTCGCGATACGAACGTCGCCGATCCAAGAAGCATGCTCACGTTCCGGACTGCATGGACGTACGGGTGGGTGATATTGTGAAGGTGGTCGAATGCAGACCACTTAGCAAGACAGTATCATGTGTCGTTGTCGAGGTCAAACACGCTGAAGTCGACCAGGAGGCGTAATCAATGTCGAGAAAGCTAAGTAGAGGAATTCGGAAGTTCATCCCGAGAATGTCTCGGGGTCTCCCAATAGGCGCCACACTGGTCTGTGCAGACAACTCTGGCGCAAAGGAGCTCAAGCTGATTACAGTCCTCGGCTACAAAGGTAAGCTGCGCAAGCTGGGCAAGGCGGGCATTGGTGATCGAGTCAATGTCGCAGTCACAAAGGGCAAGCAGGAGTTGCGAAAGCAGGTCCTCACAGCAGTCATCGTCCGGCAGCGAAAGCCATACCGACGGCCCGATGGGACTTGGATGCAATTCGAAGACAATGCTGCGGTCCTCATCAAGCCCGGTGGCGAGCCACAGGGGTCTGAGATGCGCGGTCCAATGGCACGTGAGGTCACTCTGAAATGGCCTCGTGTAGCAGCCATTGCTTCAAAGATAGTGTGAGGTTGAAGATGATGACTAAGAAGCCAAGTAGCAAGTCCCCCAGGAAACAGCGACGCCGCATTACTCAGAGTCCTCTGCACGCTCATAAAGAGATGCTGAGATGCAGGCTTGATGAGATGCTAAGAGAAGAATATGGCGTACGCTCAATGGTCATCCGAAAGGGCGATCTTGTACGCATTATGAGGGGCCAGTTTCGAGACACAGAGGCCAAAGTGACACGAGTGGATTACAGAGAGATTCGGGTTTATGTCGATGCAGCAACCACGGCAAAGGCTGATGGTAAGGAGGCTCCTATCCCGTTGCATCCGTCAAACCTCATGATTGTCAAGCTGGAACTTGACAATGACAGAAAGAGGGTTCTCGAGCGAAGAACCGCTATGATGGGGGTTGAATAGAATGGCACGACGAGGTCAAAAGAAACATCTCAAACGATTGCCAGCACCAAAGCACTGGCCAATCAAACGCAAGCACGGTAAATTCACGACCCGGGTTCTTCCAGGACCACATCCAAAGGAAGAGTCTCTCACACTAGCCATTCTCTTGCGAGAGATCTTGGGCTACGCTGAGACCATGCGCGAAGTGAAGAACATACTGAATGCGCGTCAAGTTCTAGTTGATGGACGAGTGAGGACTGAACCACGATTTCCAGTAGGCGTGATGGATGTCATTGAGATAACCTCCTCTGGAGAGCGCTTCAGACTCCTTCCCAAGATTCGTGGAGGTCTTCGGCTTGTGCCAATCGATGATAAAGAGGCTACCTTCAAACTGTGCAGAATTGAGCACAAGATGATGGTCCCCGGCGGGAAGTTACAGATGACACTCCATGATGGGCGTAATCTTCTCCTGCCCGAGGGCCACAAACCCTCAGATTTCAGGACACTTGATACAATCAAGATCACAATTCCAGATCAGAAGTTCCTCAAGTCGTATCCAATCAAAGAGGGTGCCTATGCGGTCATCACTCAAGGGAAGAACGTTGGTATCGAGGGACGAATTGTTGCAGTCGAGCGACGATTTGGAACTCACGCCAGCACAGTGACTCTTGAGGATCCCACTGGACAGCGAGTCCAGACGGCACTTGAATACGTCTTTGTGGTTGGTGAAAATAGCCCTGAGGTTCAACTGGAGTCGGTTGGAGGTGTTCCGGCATGACAGCTGCAGAAGAGTCCCTTACCCCCCATGAGGATGTTATTGTAAAGGAATGGGATGCTTTTCCCATGCGCCGTCCCTACATCGCAAAGGTCATTGTAGACATGTGCACTGGTGGCGGTGAACCGTTGAAGCGTGCTGCAACCATTCTTGAACAATTGACCGGGCAGACTCCTGTGCAGAGCCGGGCAAAGCAGACGATTCGTGACTTTGGCATTCGGAAGAGGGAGGCAATTGCTGTTCGTGTGACACTGCGTCATGAACGAGCAAGAGACTTCCTAGAGCGAGCGCTGAAGGCAAGAGAAAACACCCTTCTGATCAAGAACTGGGACGAAGATGGCAATTTTGCCTTCGGAATAAAAGAACACATTGACATTCCTGGAGTGAAATACGATCCACAGCTTGGAATCCAGGGAATGAACATAACTGTGGTCCTAGAGCGGCCAGGTTTTAGAGTCAAGAGACGACGCAGACGTAAAGCAAAGGTTCCGTGGCGACACCGGCTCACCCGTGAGGAGAGCATGGTATTCATGAAGAATGAATTCGGCGTCGAGATTCTGGAGAAGGAGCGTGAACGCACGTATCTGTTCTAGAGGTGATTGATGATGAGTAGTAAAGGACGAGAACGTGATAAGAAGCGCAAGATGGGCAAAGGAAGCAGGACGTGCATACGGTGTGGAACGCACCGTGCAATAATCCGCTCCTACGGTCTCAACATGTGCCGCCGCTGTTTCAGGGAAACTGCGGAGAAGATGGGTTTCCGCAAGTACAGGTAGGGAGGTCTTGAAGAAATGACGCTACTAGATCCACTGGCAGATGCAATGTCTAGCATCTACAACAGCGAGGTTATCGGCAGGTCCGAGGTAGTGGTTGCTCCCGCATCCAGCCTAATCGAACGTGTACTGCATGTCATGCAGATGAAGGGTTACATCGGCGAATTCGAGCGAATTGACGATGGAAAGGCTGGCAGGTTCAGAATACAGCTAATGGGACGAACCAACAAGTGCGGTGTTATCAAGCCACGTTACCCAGTCAAGCGGGACGGCTTCGAGAAGTTTGAGAAACGCTTTCTCCCCGCCTACAACTATGGCATTCTCATTGTCACAACCCCACAGGGCGTGATGACTCATGAGGAGGCCAAGAAGCGTGGAATTGGCGGACGACTTCTTGCCTATGTATATTGATGGAGGTCAGAGAAATGCCTAGCGAAGCACTCTACGAAAAGCGGATTACAATCCCCGACGAATGTCAGGTGGAGCTCAGTGATAAGACTGTGAAGGTGACTGGTCCTAAGGGCACTCTTGAGAGATCATTCCCTGAGCCCTATACTAAGATTCGTCGTGAAGGTAACGATATAGTGGCCTCCACAAACATTTCACGCAAACGAACACGTGCGTTGGTAGGAACAATCATCGCACATATCAAGAACATGTTCATTGGTGTAACTCATGGTTATACCTACGAGTTGAAGATAGTATATTCTCACTTCCCAATCACTGCGGAAGTCAGGGGAGATGAGGTTATTATCAAGAATTTCATCGGTGAACGAGGAATACGCAAGGCTCGCCTAATTGGTGATGTTGACGTAAAGATATCCGAAGATGAGATCATAATCAGCGGTATAAACATCGAAGATGTTTCCCAAAGCGCAGCTAACATTCAGCTCGCCTGCAAGATTCGTGATAAAGATCGCCGAGTCTTCTTGGATGGTATCTACGTCATAAGAAAGCGGAAGGGCGAGGAAGTAAAGTCCATAGTATAAGGAGGAGTAAATGATGTCAGAGAAGTCGAAGACGACGAAGTCAAAGACGAAGAAGACCAAAGACACTCCAAAGGAGCCAAAGAAGACAACGACTAAGAAGACCACAGCCAAGAAGACTGAGGCGGCTCCAAAGAGCAAGACGTCCTCCAAGAAGACAACGGCCAAAGAGGCTAAGCCAAAGAAGACAACGACTAAGAAGACCACAGCCAAGAAGGCAGAGGCTAAGCCAAAGAAGACGACGGCTAAGAAGACAACGGCCAAAAAGGCAGAGGCCAAGCCGAAGAAGCCTGCGGCCAAGAAGACTGCAGCCAAGAAGGCGGAGGCGAAGCCAAAGAAGACCGCAGCTAAGAAGCTCAAAGCCAAGAAGGCGCCAGCCAAAGCCAAGAAGGTCGCACCAAAGGGTCCACTCACTCGTGAAGCCATCCGCAAGACTCGAGAGTTCAAGCTTGCTCATGAGATGCGCCGACGTCAACCTGCTTTTAGACATGATCAGGCGCACCGATGGGTCAGAGTCAAAGACTCATGGCGAAAGGTTCGAGGTATCGACAGTCCGACCAGGCAGAAGCGTCGTGGTCGAATAGCAATGGTTGAGTCTGGTTATCGAAAGCCAAGGCTCGTTCGGGGACTTCACCCCTCTGGTTTCGTTGAAGTGCTGGTTCACCGACCCGCAGACCTTGAGGGTCTCAATCCCGAAATTCATGCAGTCCGCATTGCAGGAACTGTAGGGGATCGCAAACGGGAAGACATCATCAAGAGGGCAGAAGCCATGATGATTCGCGTTCTGAATGCTGGCGCACCCGAGAGCGTAATGGAAGAGGACCTCTTCACTGAGCTTGAAGGCATTGATATGGAGGTCGGAACAAGATGAAATTGACTACTCAGAAA
>JAGSHP010000412.1 GCA_029855925.1 Candidatus Thorarchaeota archaeon
CTCTATCCCTCTAAAGGCTCCGCTGACTTCCATGACACCGAGTCGCCGTTCGATCTCTTCGCTTCTGATTCTCACATCTTCTATGCTCGACTCGCAATACTTCTCTTCGAATATCTCTGCATTCAACTCTCCTCGCGGTGGTTCCTCCGAGAAGATCGCTATGCCTCTTAATGCTGCAACATCTGAGATCAGTCCCTGGTTGCGAAGACGTGCTCTGCTCATCTTGAAGTGCGCCAAGGGCCGAAACATTTCATCTCTTCTCTCCAATTATGTACGAAAACATTGTATATGGTCGCCGATAAAACGTTTTTGGGACTAAAAAACACGCTACTGGACCGTATTCTACGAGTATTGTAGATTTATGGTACTAAATATGCCTGTCTATTCTGTAACTCTGCTATTGCCGAGAAAGTCGATTCTTCCATAATTCTATGTTAGTCAGGCTATCATTCTGTATTAGTCAAAATATCCTACGAATGTCACATGAGGAAAGAAGATGCAGCTTGACACGATTACAATACTGGTCGGAACCCTCTCCCTCTCACTGAGAGCTCTCCCTATTGTAATCATCGTCGCAACCAGCTTTCGCTCAATCCTGCTGTTGACCGGACGCAAGAGATCGTTTCAGACATGGACCCGTAACAAGGGTCTCTCCCTGTTCACGATGCTGACGGCTCCGGGCATGATGGTGACGATTGCTATACGATATCTAATAGCCAAGGCGTTCGGTGTGGACCTTGATGGTGTGGGAGTGGACCTGACCTTCGGAGAGTTCACACCTTACATCGTATTGCGACGAACTCCGCGGGTCTTCGTCGTTGTGCTCTCCATCTTCCTGACAATGCTGTTCTCCGTCTACATTGGTCTCTTCTTTCTCCTCCTTCCTGCACTCTATCCGCTGCATCTGGCTCTCGCGATACTCTGCTGGTACATGGCGATATCGATCTTGGCCAACAGTGCCATTCGCGGAGGTGACGTGACTCTTCTCAGCTCGTCACTCCGACACAGTCCAAGGTCTGGAGTGGCAGAACTGGTGATGTTTGTAGCACTGATTCTTGTAGTCTACATTCGGGTAGTGGGGGTGGTGATTTGAACTCCAGGGGACTCCATCAAGCAGTGACCGGGATTTGTTCGAGCCGCTCTACATGCCACACCCCGATTAAGTCTTCTTCTCTTCCCTTGGAGTCGCTGCAAATCCCGGTCCATCCCTTCCTACTGTTGAGTCCAAACGGAGGCCTGATTATTGAGTAGATTGAAACTGATTCTTCTCTCCGTATGCTTCTTACTTGCCATCACACAGACATCTCTCCCTCAGACTGGTTCAATTGCGACAATTTACTCTATTCCAAATGAAGAACCGACAGAGGGTGTCACTTCTCACACACTATCGTCAACCTCCAGCACAACAGGTTCACCGTACGAATATGTCGTAGTTGAACTGCCCGGGGGGAGCATATCCTCTCATGGTGCTGATCTATCCCTGCTTCTCAATGAGTCGGGACTCGTAAGTCGGGTGGTATCCATGGCTCAGGTACTCGGCAATCCATCCATCCTTAGTGATGCCTCTGTCATCATTCTTGATGGCAGTATCGGATCGAACAATGGGACTGCTGCGTCAGAGGAATTTCTGGACATGTTGATTAGTGAAGACAGACCTCTCTTGTTGGTCGGCCGTTCTGCTTGGATTAGTCATCGCATCCGAGGTTCCGGGTCGCCTTCCTTAACATGCTCCGCAAGCACCTACCTGTACACCGCATCAGGTTTTGAGAGTGCTGTCTTTCTCGCATCTCCGGTGCCTCTGACCTTATCGAGTCAGATCTCATCCGAGACGGGTCTATCGCTCCCCCTCGATACCATCCAGACCGAGAATTCCCGACTCATCAATCTCACAAGCGCAGCCAGTCCAGTAGAGATCCCGGCTCTGCGCTATGATTCATACCCACTTGACATGTTTCTGTTCGGTCCTGAGAATCCAAACGAGCTGACGACTGATGGTCGTGGGCTGCTGATCAACACAGTAGCGTTCGCCACATCCTTGCGTGAGTCCAATGTCACTCGCGAACTCGAATCGTGGCAAGTGCAGGACGCCTCGCCTCTGGAAGGAGGCTTCCATTTTCCGCATGAGGCGACTATTGAGGACGCCTACTATGCCACACACATGATTCACGATCTGCTCAATGTCTCGGCATGGTCGTCATGGCAGTCGGACCATCAGGCACTGATCGAGACGCTCCTCAATTCAACGATTGTCGATTATGGCACAGAGTCCGGATTCAAGAAGGCAGCCAGCTCTTCGGCGAGCGACCTAGAGTCCACCGCCCAGGGGCTCTGGCTGATCTCCACCATGGACCTCTCAGCCTCTTTCAACATTGATGAGATCGTGGCATACATCTCTTCACGACAGGATGCTTCTGGCGGTTTCGATGACGACGTCATTGTCACGTATGAAGTGACTGAGGCTCTTCAGTCAGCAGGGCGACTGGGCTCCATAGATGTGAACACGCTGGAAACATGGTTACGTGACTGTGTCATCGACGGTTCCAAGACCTCTGACCCGACGTTGTGGGGCGGAGTTGCAAAGAACCCGTCAAGCACAAGCCCCACTAATTCGCGGGCACGCGCCTACGTTCTGAGCCTGGGGATCCTTGGAAAGACACATGATGACCCTGTAAAGCTCACTGACTGGATTCAGAAGCGTACTGCAAATGGAGATGGGTCCTACAGCGACTCGATGACATCGGGCGTGGACGTCTCGATTGGGACCGGGTCCGCACTTACAACAATGGAGGTTCTGGGGACTCTGAGTTCACAGAATCGAACCACTGGCCTTCAATGGCTTGCTGGCAACCAGGTCCCAAGCGGCGGCTTTGGTTTTGGATATCGAACTGACGATCTGGTGGGGAAGACGTATGACACATCGTATGTGTCCTGCTGTCTGGCGCAACTGGGTGAGACCTCTGGCCCGACTGCCTCGGGCATCATTGATTACGTCGCCTCAATTGAGACCCCACTGGGTTTCGAGAGGATGGACCCTGCGCCGACTTTGATGTGGACTGACTGGATGATGCAGTCCGCTCGCTACTCCCACTCTGCGGCCTATGTCGACTACGACTCAGTGAGCTCGTTCCTGTCCCTACTCGAGGGATGGAAGATGTATCCCTCTCTGCCCAACATGTCCTTCCTGGCTCCACTGGAGTATGGCCCTACGCAGTATCGAATCCAGAGTGTCTGGACTCACTACTTTGGGACCGAGACCTCTTTGTCGGTTGGACGAGCGCTCACCACTGCAGAGGTCGATGAGACCACCACGTATCTGACCAATGCTCAACTATCAAGTGGCCACTTCAGGCCAACTATGTTCACTGGGATTGCCTCCATGCAGCACAGTGTTGTTGCTGTGGAGACCCTGTATCAGATCGGGCGGTTGGACCAGGTCCCCTATCGATCAGAGCTGGAGTCTGCCATTCTCTCCGAGTACCAAGGTGGGACCTGGTCTGGCTCTGGCTGGGACCTCCGTCCCTTTGACAACATTCCAACAGCCATCGACTGGTTAAGCACCCGCGCAGCCCTTCGGTTGGGTCTCCTGAACAGCAGCATGGTCTCTGAGATTGTATCCTCAATTCAGGGGCGAATTCAGTATCAGGACCTACTTGCTCTCTCGTACGATGTTGCAACTCTAGCCCTGCTTGAGGCAAACGGGTACAATGCCTCCGTCTCCATCGTTGACAAGGACCAGGTCCTTAGCGAGCTTGGACCTGACCCGTTCTCCAATGGCTGGTTCAACTCGACCACACTATGGCAACCTCTCTACACGTCAAGCATTCTTCGGATGATCTCGATTTTGGGAATTCGTCCTACAATCTTTGAGGGTCATGCGTGTTCTCTGAGTGCTTCTCTCCCCTCAGTGTCCGTTCTTGGGGGGACCATCACAATCAACGTCTCAATCACTTCCGGAACGACCAACCACTCTCTTGCGCTCCACGCATTCGGTTCGTGGACTGTCTACTCCAACCTATCTGATAGCGACACTCTGACGGTCGCGGTCCCAAGCACTGCCGACGCACTGGGTCTGAATGACCTCTACCTTGTTGCTGTCGACTACGGCTCGGTTCGTGCCTCTGAACGGTTGACGATTGAGATTGACAGTGCCCTGGTCGGCACGCTGAGTCTCACAACAGACGAGGTTCGAATTGGGGACAAGATTGCTGGGGATGTGACGTGGGAACTCAATACCAGCATGCCTGCGGGGCTCACCAATATCTCCGTTCGTCTCGAGAGCACAACTCTCACAAAGGAATGGCTTTACAGTAATGTATCTCCCTTTACTCTCTCCGTTCCCACAGATGGTTTTGATGCTGGTCCCGCGAACCTGACTGTCACACTCTCACATTCGTATTGTGAAGACTCGGTTCTGAGCGAGGGCGTGCAACTCTACACCCCTGTTCCCACCTACATCGAGTCTGACTCCTCGATTGAGACAACCGTCAATCACCCACTCTTGCTCAACTGGACTCTCAGATACTCGGGAAATGATACAGCCATTGCTGGAGAAGAGGTCACTCTTCAGATTCGTGATGATAATAACTTGCTCGTGTACAACTCATCCGACACATCAGGTCAGTTCACCTGGGTGCCCACCGTTCGTGGAAACTACTCCTTCATGTTGCAGTTTGATGGGGAGAGGTCTCTGTGTCCCTCCAACCATTCTGGCATCATACATGTGTATGAACCAACAGCAATTGACATGCAGACTGGTGCTCAGTATGATCAGTACAGTAACGTCACGCTCTCTGTGATTCTCCGCGATTCGGATGGTACTCCTCTTGCAGATCAGTCTGTCACACTCGTTCTCCAGTCCCCATCCTCCGTCACGGTTGCTCAGGAGGTCATGGTCACAGACTCAAATGGTCGGGCAACACTTGAGGCATACCTCTCTGAAAATGGACCGTACACGCTAACTGCATCGTTTGATGCATCAGACTACTATCTCTCCTCCACAAACTCCTCCGTCTTTATCTCCTTCTCCTCCACTGACCTTGCGCTGGAAGGGATCTCTCTAGATGGTCACGTTGGCACTGAATACTCAATGTATGTCAACCTGACAGACTCCGCGTCGTACCCTGTGGTCGGGTCTGCAGTCCACGTGACCATCACCTACCTTCCGTCCACCGTCGTTGCCGAGTATGACCTGACGACCGACTCGGCCGGAGTCGCATACTTCTCGTGGACAGCCACTTCAGCTGGGTCCTATGTCATCTCGGCATCCTTCGCCGGAACCTCCTCATATGGTGACTCCAGCGACTCCGAATCGACGGACATGTGGATACCCGTGACACTGACGATCATTGTCTATGACAATCCGGAGGTCAGTATCCTGGGCTGGATCACTGTGACTGCGGAGGACCACCTCGGCGACCCTATCTCTGGTCTTGCGCTATCGTTGATGGTGACGCCACCAAGTTCGATTGTAGACGTTCAGACCACTGGAACCACTAGTGACGGTGTCTGGACCGTTAACTGGACCCCCAGTGAGCGCGGACTCAATAACATCACTGCTACCTGTGACCGCCAGAACTGGTACGAGGCATCGAACGTCACAAGAATCGTGGGCGTATATGAGACCCCGACGGTGACACTCAGCCTTGGCGACTCTCCTGTGGCACCAGGAACCACCCTGATTCTGATTGAGGTCAGAGACAACAGTTCGAGTGCGGTCTCGTCCTGCTCCGTTCATACCGTGGTCTCGCTGAATGATCGCGTGATTCTTGATGTGACCAACGAGACCGATGCCTCTGGGCGAATAGTCCTGGATCTTGAGCTCAGCGAACCCGGTGCTCTTGAGGTCACAGCAAACGTGCCACAGCAGAACTGGTTCCTCTCGACCTCTAAACTTCTGACCGATACTGTCCGTGGAACAACAACACTTGTCCTCACGACACCTGGCCAACCCGTAGTACAGGGGTCTGGGGTCGGGCTTCTTGTGGAACTGACAGACTGGGCTGGTGACCCAGTAGCGAACGCCCCCATTCTCTATGAGATCATGTGGGATAACGGCACGATGCTCCACTCGGAGTCCCGCACCACTGGCGCTGACGGTACCTGTGTTCTCGTCTACAACATGGTCCTGGTTGGCGACTTTCTTATCAATGCGTCATACTCTGGCTCAGAGACTAATGCCCCGTCCTCTCAGGGTCACGCTCAACGCGTGTACGTGACTCCCGATGTCATCGCACAGTTCGAATCGATCTGCTACCTCAACGGGTCCCTTGAGATCTATGTCGGAGTTGAGGACGCGTTCAACCAACTGGTGCCTGGACGCGCACTTCATGTCTCCATTGACCAGGGTGGAATCACCGTCTTCGAGACTGATGTCCTCTCAGAGACGAACTTGGTTCTAGTATCCTGGTCGCCCTCTAGCCGCGGTGTTGCTGTTGTTCACGTGCTTCATGCAGGAGACCTCTACTACTATACGAATGAGACCCAGGGGTCAACCTCTATCATGGAGATTGTGACAGCCTCCCTTGGTCTCAGCGATACAACGATCGAGTTTAAGGACTATGTGAACTTAACCTACACTCTCGACTCCATCGACCCGTTCAATGTGTCAGTCGTCTTCCAAGTGCTGGGTATTGATCTCATTCCACTCTGGACGACCACAGTGAAGACAAATGGTTCCGGTTTCGCAATCATAGAGTACCACGCAGTTGAAGCAACCGGCATCTTGACAGTGCGTGTTGGCCCTGCCGAAGACCAGTTCATGTTGGGCGGCGACATACAGCAACAGATCACTGTAATGACCGATGCGCAGGTCGACGTTGTCCTATCGCCGGACCCGCCATGCGCAGGAGAGTCCATCAATATCACAATTCATGTCTTCGACGAACTAGGAGTGCCACTGGATGGACTCTATCTCACCGTCTCCGCGCTGGACCCGTATGGCGAACCCATTCAACTGGGCTCATGGTCAAATTCCATCTCGGTCGAGACAGTAGACGGTCTCGCCATTGTTCCCATGACATCTGACACTCCTGGTCTTCACACAATTGAAGTTCAGTTCTCGGGGTCGACCTACGTTCACAGCTTTGACAACATCTCCCAGTCCGTTGTCTTCTCGCGGACATCCATCGAGCTTGTGAGCTATTCAGACGATCTTGAGGCTGGAGAGA
>JAGSHP010000247.1 GCA_029855925.1 Candidatus Thorarchaeota archaeon
CGTATCTCGATAACGAAGTGGAGAGAGGAACAATTCTGCTCTTGATTCGAGAACACGGGGCCATGACAACAAAGGACCTTGCCGAGCGAACAGGAATACCACCTGACAGGGCAGGCAGCAGAGGATCCTGTGACTGCACTGGACGCATTGCAGAAGTTGGGAACGAGGACGCGATATGGTCCATTTGTGAGAGCGGCTGGCCAGCTGAAGCGCGCCATGAAGGATGGCAGAGTCTCTGAGGAACGTTTCAAGGTCTTGGTCAATACTAACATGCTCACCGAGGCGCGGAGAGGGATAATTCTCTTTACTTTGAGCAATATGGGTTCGAAGACCGTACTCCAACTGGCTGAGTTCCTCAGGACCACTCCAGACAAGGTCCAGCAGGCACTAATCACTATGTTTGACCGGAACGAGGTGGAGGTCATAGGAGAGAAAGAACACTCGCCGGTCATTGGAAAGGTTCGCAGTGCGGTACCAGAGACAACTCTAGTTATCAAGCGAGTGATTCAGCAACTGAGAAGTGTTCACAAGTCGCTGAGTGGCGAGACCACAGATGTGGTCGGAGATGCAATAGAGAAGCTATCTGGGCTGCTTGAGAGGCTTCAGTTCATTGGCGAGTACGATGAAGCAAGGTTGTCCGAGAGCGCAAAGAGATTACGAGCAATTGCGGATGAGAGTACTGAGGCAATGCTTGGTAGTAAGACCTCTGAGAATACCGAACAGCTGCGACTCCTAATCTCTGCAGGACTTGAGGCATTTGCAAGGTTTAGATTGAAGATAGCTCTCGAGAAGGGGCCAAACCTGGTCTCGGGAAAGAATGTCTATGGTGAGCAGCTGGATCCCAAGGTCTACAAACAGATCATGGACACGTATCTCGATAACGAAGTGGAGAGAGGAACAATTCTGCTCTTGATTCGAGAACACGGGGCCATGACAACAAAGGACCTTGCCGAGCGAACAGGAATACCACCTGACAGGGTCTTGCAACATGTACTGAGAATGAAACGAGATGAGCTTCTCACAATTGCTGGAGAACATCACGGATATGTTCTCTATGATGTCCCACGAACACCAAGCGAGGCTGAGATCACAATCCAGACGATCTCCACATTGGCGAATGAAATAATTGATGCGGAAACAGAGCTACAGGGTCTGGTTAGTGATTTGAAACCACAGGATATTGGACGCCTTGTAAATACGCTCGAGGTGTTTTCAAAGGCGAGGGACAAGATGGCAAAAATCACTGTTGGGGGGTCGATCATCGCACAGGATGTACTATCCAGTGTAGAGGAGAAGATTAAGACCGCTCTGTCGCTATCGTATAGAACCAGAGCAAGGATTCCCAGCACAAGACCCAAGGTGACGATAGACGACCTCATGGAGGTTGATGTGCCCACAGTCATGGATGAGTATCGTGATATGATGGGTTATGCGCCACTTCTGGGCTTTGGAACTGTTGAGTGGGATAAGTCGAAGTGCCTTGGTTGCAAGTCATGCGAACTTTCATGCCCAGAGGACGCCATATTCCTCAGGCCGATTATCGACATCCCGAGCTTTTTCGAGTTCAGTGATGAAGCACTTGAGAGACTCCCAGCAAATAAGGCATTATTCTATAGGATGGTTCGGACTCTTGCAGCCGAGAGACCAGAGAGAGAAATAGTTCTTGAAAGAGAGGCTCCAGGATTTGGGAGCATTGAGGTCGACCTGTGGCTCTGCGTTGCCTGCCGGACCTGTGTCAGAAGATGTCCAGGGCCAGAGGAAGGGGCTCTAGAGCTCGATCTCAAGTGGAGCCTTCCGGATGTCGTGAAGCATATCGTTTCTGAAACACAATAGAAAGAAGATCTGTACTACTTCGCAATGCACAAATAGCACAACACCAGTTGTTGATACTATTGTGATTGCTGAGGTTGTAATATGATAGACTTCTCGTTAACAGATGAGCAAAAAGAGCTCCAACAGCGGGCTCGTAGATTTGCACAGGAGTACATGATTCCCTATGCGCATTACTATGATAAGACTGGAGAGTTCCCACGGTCCATAATCCGCAAGGCTTGGGAAGAGGGGCTCATGAATCTCTCCATTCCAAAGGAGTTTGGAGGGCCGGGGCTGGGTGTCATGGAACAGTGCATTGTGGTCGAGGAGATGGCTGCGGGTTGCGCAGGGATGACTACAAGCATCTATGTGAATAGCCTAGGAGCCGAACCAATACTTGTGGCCGGTAACGCAGAGCAGAAGGAGAAGTACCTGAAACCCCTTACGGAGGACCTGAAGTTCGTCTCATTTGCATGTTCGGAGCCCGGGATGGGAAGTGATGTTGCCGGAATTCAGACCCGTGTGAAGAAGGATGGGGGCCACTATATCATCAACGGAAGCAAGTTCTGGATAACTAATGCGCCTTATGCGGATTATTTCACTGTAATTGCATCTCTTGATCCAAGCCAGCGGCATAAGAGCCTGTGCGTTTTCATAGTCGATGCTGACACGCCAGGACTAAAGACAGGACGACCTGTTGAGAAGATGGGACATCGCGCGTCCACAACTTCATCCGTGATGTTTCGGGACGTAAAGGTCCCAGAGGAGAATCTGCTCGGAAAAGAGGGAGAGGGTTTCAAGATTGCAATGGCGACCTTTGCACTTACGCGCCCAGCAATTGCAGCATTTGCCACTGGTCTCGCCCGTTCTGCAATGGAGTATGCACGAGAGTACGTCAATAAACGGGTGGCATTCACCCAGAAGCTGAGAGAGTTTGAGGTCATCCAGTTCAAATTGGCGGAGATGTATATGAGAATTGAAGCGTCGCGACTACTGTATCTAAAGGCTGCTTGGGAGGCAGATCGTACTGGAGACTCGACGATACCTGCAAGTGTTGCTAAGGCGTATGCAACTGACGCTGCAATGTGGATAGCAAGTGAGGCGGTTCAAATCCATGGAGGTTATGGATACATTGACCAGCTCCCACTAGAGAAGATCTTCAGAGATGCAAAGCTGTACCAGATCTACGAGGGGACAAGTGAGATTCAGCGATTAATCCTAGGCCGTCATGTGCTCAGTGGATACAGACCTGCCATGGAAAAGATCCCACGATGGTACAACAACAAGCCGCCAGACTTTGAATAGGAGTGATGAGATTATTCAGTAGTATCAACACAAAAAGTAGATAACTTCTGTCAGTAGCCGTCTTGCGTCTGAGATGATTGAATGAAAGTCATTAGGGGATTTCGAATTCTTCTGACCAAGACATGGTACAATTTCAGTTTCGTACTGTCTCTGGCTGCCACAGCAATCATAGGTGCATGGATACTGTCTGTTGGAACACTGTCACCGGACATTACCGATCCCATCCAAGGAGCTGCAATCTCATTGGTCAGCTCGTTCCAGTACTTCGTCATTGCACTGATACTCTTCTCTCTGACCAGTAAGGGACGAGATATGTTCTTCGAGAAACCAAACCATCTAAGAAATCAAGTATTGCTCTCTATCGTCTTCATACTCGTCTTCATGATCATTGGCGGTGCTGCCATGTTTCCCGGCTACATCATCGGAGCCGCGCTGACTTTTGTAGACGCACTCTTTACCGCATACTTTACTATCCTCTTTGGATGGAACATCGCAGACCTTGTACATCAGAAACTGAGTGAAAGACCAAAGTTGAATTGGGTGGTTTTTGTCATATTCATCATTGTGGGCATAATCATCTTCGGTGGGGCGTACATGATCCTAGACATTGCTGCTCTGCCATTTGAACAGCAAATCATTCTTCTGATCTTTCCCCTCGGCTTTGTCATTCTGCCAATCATGACAATTCTCTATCGGGACCGTTCAACAGGGCCAGATCAAACAGGACTCTTATCCATAGTCCTCTTAGGAATTGGACTCTACTACACATATCGCCTCGTCAGTATAGGAGAGGCTCATTTGACCCTAGTTGATATTGTGCTTCAATTGGTCATCATGATATATGGACTCTCCACAACTGTTGCAAATGTCGATGAGAAGGTCCAGGTCAGTCCGATTAGGTCAATCACCATTATCTTGGCTGTGATTCTCAGCAGAGTTGGTACTAATATCAATATGCTACTTGCAGCCTCCGTTGGACTGGGAAATATCGTTAAGATCGGGGTCACAAGCTTCACTATCCTCAACATCGTGCTGCTTGGGACGCTCATTCCACTCTACTGGATGTACAGACAAAGACACACAGAAACCACAACCACAGAGTAGAATATGGCAGTATACAATCCGTAACTACCAAACTTATATACTAAACTATGGTTAATTTTTCTTGTGAGCAAGGATGTCACAAGAAAAGAAAGAAGCACTAAGGACCATCATAGAGAGTCTACATGATGGTGCTGACCCAGAAACGGTCAAACAAGAATTTCGCGATACAATTGGTAGTGCCTCCGCCACAGACATCTCAGTTGTCGAGGAGGAGCTCATCAGAGAGGGAATGCCTCGCGAGAGGATTCAGAAGCTCTGTGATGTGCATCTAGCCGTATTTAGAGAGTCGATTGAGGCGAAGGGAGATATCGCACCCGATGGGCATCCAATCAACATCTTGATGCACGAGCATCAGGCACAACTCGATTTGGCAGAGGAACTATCAAGAGTTGCAAGAACGTTACTTGAGGAGAAACGTTCTCCGACAATGGGAGAGAGAAACAGAATAATCGAACTTGTCGACAGCTTCAGAGATGCAGAGAGCCACTATCTTCGTGAGGAGAACGTGCTGTTCCCGTACCTCGAGGCACATGGAATCCGTGAGCCTCCTGCTATAATGTGGATGGAGCATGACCAAATCCGAGCGATCAAGAAACGCCTCTTTGCCGCGGTTGAGAATGAAACGGACATTGACCTGAAGGGACTTGTGAGTGCCACACTTGCACTTCATGAGATGCTGTCAGAACACTTCTACAAGGAGAACAACATTCTCTTTCCGACCTCGATGAATCTTGTCACCGAGGACGAGTGGAAGACCATACGGTCCGA
The DNA here is from genome assembly GCA_029855925.1 of Candidatus Thorarchaeota archaeon. GTDB lineage: Archaea > Asgardarchaeota > Thorarchaeia > Thorarchaeales > Thorarchaeaceae > B65-G9. The sequence continues at coordinate 4,990 of JAGSHP010000247.1, forward strand.
GTTTGATGAGATTGGCTATTGTTGCTTCACCCCGGAACTTCCGGAGGCTGAGAAACAGGATGAAACAGATAGGTCCAGAATCTCGGAGGGCGAGATACGGCTCGAGTCTGGTACAATGAGTGTAGAGGTTCTTGAGGCAATCCTAAACACACTGCCCGTGGACATCACATTTGTCGATGCTGATGATAGAGTAGCGTACTTTAGTCTCTCAAGTGAGAGAATATTCGTCAGGTCAAAGGCTGTGATAGGGCGCGAGGTACAGTATTGCCATCCAAAGCGAAGTCTTGACAAGGTGAATAAGATCTTGGATGACTTCAAGAATAACAGACGCGACTCTGCAGAGTTTTGGATAAACCTTGGCGGTCGACTCATCTACATTCGGTACTTTGCTGTCAGAGGAAAGGATGGTTCCTATCTCGGAACATTAGAAGTGACTCAAGATATCACAGATATCAAGAGGCTCGAGGGCGAGAAACGCCTGCTCGACTGACAATAGGTACGGACAATCACCGGCATACAAGGGGGCTCTGAGCCCCTTCTTATTTTCTCTTCAACAGTTACTGAATGCGGAGATTCAGAGGTTATTCAGTTCTCGAAGCGCCCGTAGCATGAGTACTAGGAGGTTGCTGAGTCTGGTTAGAACTTCTAGGTCGTCTTCCTTTGCAAGTGCATCGTTCAGTGCGGAGATCTTTTCCAGAAGGGTCTCACGTAGTTCGGGAAGAGATGTGCTTCCCTGTAGCCTGGGGGTTTCTTTCTCATCAGAGTATACGATCTTCCGATCACAGGTGGCACAGTAGATATCATCGCCAATTTTCAACAGAGGAGAACCGCAGACAGGGCATGCCTGAGCAAGCATAGTTGCACCACGCCGAAGTAAATCGGCCATTCTCTTTACTGCTTCGTCAGACTCATTCATACCTTTCACCGAAACCGTGCGTGCAGTCGATAGAGTGCTTCTTCTTCCCCTGAACGGCTTGCCACATAAATTAATTGCCTCTTCAAAATTGTTTGTGCCAAAATGTCTATATGCCTAGGTCAAGTCACCTGTTATTGTTGTTCGCACATCATAAAGTGCGCCAAGACCATTTAGAGGTGAGTCCGCATGGACGCCGAGATACAGAGAAGCATTGATCATTCTAAACATCTTCTCAAGGAGATTTCCGAGAACACATCAGTCCCGCGTAATATACGACGCGCGGCCAATGAAGCAATAGCAATTCTTGAGAATGAGTCTGAGTCCCCGGCTGTAAGGGCACAGAACGTAATTGCGATACTGGACGAGCCCAGTCAAGATCCGAACTGTCCGAACTTTGCTCGGACACGCATTTGGCATGTGTCCAGTCTTCTTGAACCCATCCGCGATTAGTGCACAATATCTCTAATCAGCGGATATCTGTCATCCCGAAAAATATCGGGTTTGACTGCTAGGATAAGGCCGTGCGTGTAAATGATTAAGGCAAGAATAAGAGGAATCTACTCTCAGTCTTTGACTCATATATTGCTTCAGAATAACTTTGAAGTCGTACAACCGTCACCAGAGGTGGCCAGAAGGTTTGGACTGCCATATAGAGATGGTATTCCGGACGTTGACATCTGGGACCGTAGTGACCTACAGGGAGTCGTGGCAATAGCATATGAATCAACACTGTCTCGGCTGACAGAGGTACTTAGAAGAAGGCTTGGAGGAATCATTGTAAGAAAGCCCCGGGTGGCAAAGAGTTCCATATACAAGGGGCGAGTGACCGGAGTGGATGAGCGGTCAGGCCAGACAAAAGTAGACCTAGGTGAGGTCTCGGGAATCCTACCGGATAGAGGTCTGAAAAGTGGCGAAGAAATCATAGTACAGGTACGGGCTCATGATTATGGAAGAAAGTCACCAGTTCTTTCAACAAACATTACTATTCCCGGTCGTGCTGTGGTGCTCTTACCGGAACCTGTGGTCCGTCTGAGCACCAAGATCAAAGACCCGGAGAAGCGCAAAGACCTACTGGCTCTAGGTCGAAGAATTAGAGAATATGCTGATGATTGGGGTATTTTGTGGAGAACAGCAGCGGAAAGGCTGACTGATGATGAACTCCGAACAGAGGTCGATGATCTCTTAGATGTTGCTCAGCAGATCTTCACAAAGTTCAAGGACATGTCACAGCTAGGCTTATTATTTGAGGGGACAAGCAATGCGGATATCGAGTTTCCGCTGGAAGTAAAAGAGGCACTGGACAAGACAAGAGCAAAGATAGAGCCGACAATAAGGAGGCACCACTTCTACAAGAGCGCAGGCTATTCGCCCCTCGTTGACTTTGCAGAACTGATAATTGAGGACAAGCCAAATCAGAGATCGTATATCACATCAAAATTGGAGAAGATCATTGTCAGAGACATGCCGCGTCGTGACGATCCAATCAACATTGAGCATGTGAAACTTGATGGTAGAAACATAATTCTAGTCAGGGGTCGAGTCGTCGAAACGACTTCAAACATGGTTGTAATTCGAAGACAATTCAGATATACAGACAGAAAACTCAAACTGTCACAAGAGTATCCTGAGAAGGTGCATGTGGCTAGAGGGGAGGGGGACTATGCTGTTACAAAGGCGATTGCAGGGTCTACGACACTTGTGACGGACTACTACTCGCGTGCGGGACAGCTGAAGGGAACCTATGTCAATATCAATACGGGTGTGGAGATATACCCCAGTACTGGAAATGGTCCGAGCAGGGTCAGGTATGTGGACTTGGAAATTGACATCATTAGCCTGCCACGAAAGGGTGATGTGCGCATCATTGACCAACACCTGCTGAAACGAGCAGTGCAGCGTGGCTTCATCACGGATGAGATGGCTGACAGAGCCGAAGAACAGGCTGAAACAATCTATGAGAAACTGATGGATGGCGTCGATGCGATTACTGCATCTAACGGCACAGAACGTAGATGAGATGCGACTAACGAGCCGTTTCAACTGTACCTCGTACTCTTAGTGAGAGATCTATTGAGGAGAGGAGGTCTTCCACTGTTGACATTAGGTTCTGGACGCCCTTTGTTGTACCTATCTCAGCATACATGGTTGCACCCTCAACGTTGCAGGATATTGAGAGACCTTGTGGTAGCGTTGAGTTTTCAGGATTCACAGACTTTAGAACCTCCTGAGCAAGGTCGTGCGAGGAAAATGCCAGGCGAAGTGATGCTCGTGCTATCAGTGTGATGACACCTCCAGTTTTTCAAGTGATGCAATAATCGTCTGCCAGTCGGAGGTGGGGCTTAGAACCACAGATGAATGGGATGTTGAGTGCGGATCGAGGCCCGAGGCTTGGAGTGAGGACATCATTGTTACAAGGTCAACATCTGAACGGGCCCATGAGAGGACCAGTATGTCGTTACCCTGGAGGATAAGAAAACGGGTGGGGATAGAGTTGCGCTCGAGCAAAATGCGACTCACCTCAGTGAGAACGCCGCCATCAGCCTCAGGATAAGAGAGATGTGTGACAGGCCCGGTCGTTTGGAATTCGCCCTCGTTAACATTAGGGAGTAATTCGTGCAGAGAGACTATCACCCGATTTATTGTGTCCATACCCAGGTCAAGTAATGATCTCAGTGAACGGGCTCGATCACCCATCCAGACCGATAACCCGGTACCAAGTTCTCTATTGGCCCACGCAATTGCAGACAGTATGCGTACGTTCGAGATCCATCTCATCGGGCTGTCCTTTCTCTCGACCAGATTCTCAAAGTTTGCCCCGATAATCCGGGATATGAGCGCGGGGTCTATCCGCTCCAATAGTGAAGATGTGATTCTCTGTCGTTCATCCTTTTGAAGAGTTGTTAGAGGATGAGAACGACGAGGCAATGCAATCTCGGCATGTTCCAAGATCGAGTCGCACTCCGAGGAGTCACCACTGATTCCATCCAGATATGGATAGATACTAACAGACAGACATTCGCGTGCAGGCATAAAATTGGCGCCGTATAGCAGATACTCAGGCCGTTCCAAGAGGTCGCAGGACTTCTTTGCAGCCTCCACAATTGCTGAGGAGTACTGGTCTTCGATTGGAGTCGCAGAGGATACCAAGATCCCAATTGCAGCAATACGTAGGTCGGAAATGGTGAGCTCTAGTGATTCTGTGAGAAAGGCTACGGTGGTGGGGATGATTGGTTTGGATGGGCAGAGGTTAATTGCATTCGGAATCTCTGTGAGCGATGCGATGAAGACGGCGTCAGGTGACAGGTCAGATTCGCCCTTGGAGATAGTCACGCCAACAAACACAGGTTGATAGTCTGAATACTGAGAGAGGATAGACTTGACAGTGGCTGCGTCTATCACTGGTTCTACAAACGTGACGTGCAATAGATGGCCGGAGCGAATGATTGCACGGGAGAGTACAGCTGAGGCAAAGACGGCATCGGGGATGGATGAAGAAACCAGCAATATTCTCGCGTCTTGTGAGATTTGCGTGCCCTTGCACTTCTGACGAAGACTTTTGATTTCTGGAATCCTAGGTACTTTTGGCATTGTGAACAGACAAAATCAGATGAATTGATGAGATAAAGATTATCTCAGCAAAACGGCAGCCTGATCTGGAGAGTATTTCCAGTCATTCGGAAGAACGCCTTGCCGACGGTAATACTTTGATAGCCTGTGAATCTTGCTCTCGATGAGTTGTAGCGCCCTCTTCGAAACAAAATCCTTCCTGTGCTCTTCCATATGTCTTCGAATAGTAAGAGCCTTGGCAATAAGATTACGCAAATCTTCCGGAACACGACGTTCTAGATCGTTCTCCTTGAGGATGGTGAGGATAGACTTACCCGTAATGACTTTGACAAGTGGAATACCGTACTGGTCACGAAGAATAAGGCCGATCATGGATGGCGTATTGCCAGCCTTGGCAAGCTCTATTACCTTGTTCTCGACCCATTCTGCGTCACGGTCCAGCCAGTCGGGGACGCGTAAAGCTGAGGGTCTATTGCTACCAGACTGACCTTTACGTCTCGTGTGCATTCTTGCCATTTGGTCTTCCTCTGTTTGAACTGTGAGCTCTAGAACCGAGTCTTCCCCTCCGCCATAGGCTGTGGATATAAACATTGCCGTGTGGCGATAACAGGACCGCAAATGACTAGTGGTAACGACCACGTTCGCGAATCTCCTCCATGCGGGATAACACAGCCGCGGCAGCAGCGCCCATGACTGAGGAGTATCCCTCCAAGAAGGCATCCAACATTGTATCTTGTCGATCCCAGTGAGTGGTCTCGAGTGCTCTATGCACTAGATGCAGATCAACACCCATCATCTCGACTGTGGCGTTCCATTCGGCAAGACCAAAGTCCACCATCCAGAGCTTTCCCATCGGGTCCACTATCACATTACTGGTTGTGGGGTCACCATGAACAACCTTACCTCTGTGTAGGTACCCAATCATTGTCCCAAATTTGGAACACAGTTGCTCAAGAAGTGCAATATCGGCATGTTGAGCCACTTCCTTCAACTGTTCGCCCTCTATGAAGTCCATCACAATTGCATTATTTCGGCGATCAATGAAATACACCGCCGGTGTGGGAATACCTAACGAGCGGGCGTAGGTAAGCATCTTGCACTCACGGGCTGTGCGCTGTCTGCGCAGTAGTTCATCAATATCTGCAAGAAGGTAGGGCTTGACCACTCGGGACTTGATCGCCACGGGTCTCTCCTGCCATACTGCGCGAATGATCTTTGATTCCGCACCCAATGCCCATAACTCGCCTTCCATCGTCAAGACCTCCAAATGATATCCTGGGCGTCCGTCCTCCACTTTGGTAGAACATACGATTCAGACACTTCTAGGTGGTCACCAGCTTGGTGCTGCAGTAGTCCGGTCCAAGCAATCATTGCGCCTTGATCACCAGCCAGAGGGGGGGACACTCGATGAAACTGTGCACCGTGCCGTGCTGCCACGCCTTCCAAGATCTCGGTCAGTCTATTATTCCGAGCCACACCCCCGGTCAGCAGTAGTTCGCGTTTCTTTGTGTGCGCGATTGCACGCTCTGCAATTTCCCCAAGCATACCAAAGGCGGTCTCTTGAACACTGAAACAGATGTCCTCCAGGGGAACCCCATCATCGTAGAGCTTCTTTGCGGCAGTAAGCATGCCAGAGTAGCTGAGGTCCATCCCCTTTACGGAATAAGGCAGTGGATAATATTTTGACCCCTCCTTTGCCTGTCGCTCGACAATCGGCCCGGCAGGAAAACGCATTCCTACGATTCGGCCGAACGTGTCCAGCATATTTCCAATTGCAATGTCAAGCGTTTCACCAAAGGTACGGAATCGACCACCGGCAAATGCAATGATCTGAGTGTTTCCCCCTGAGACATACACAGTCACAGGGTCGTCGAAGCCGGATTCGAAACAACCAATCTCTACATGTGCAACACAATGATTCACTCCGACAAGCGGCACCTTCAGAGCCAGAGAGATTGCCCGTGCCATTGTTGCTGTCACCCGGAGACAGGGCCCAAGGCCAGGACCGCGAGAGAATGCTACAATATCAATCTCATTCGGACTTATTCCAGCCTCATCAAATGCGCGCGAAATGATATCAGGTCCGAGCTCAGCATGATGCTGACTGGCCTCACGGGGATGAATTCCACCCTCTTTTGGTAAGAGCATGTCCCATACATTGGATAGAACCTCGCCGTTGCTGGTGACTATGCCTGCTCCAAATGAGTGGGCTGTACCCTCTAGGCCTAGACTGATGAGCGCCATTGTACTTGCTCCGGTATGTATCCTATGAACTGTGTCCGCCTCTTAATATTGACTAAATGGGAGGACCATCAGTAATCAAATAGCTGATAGCAAAGGGTTTATAATTTCGTTCTCTGGCTTCTTGGCGAGGATACCCGATTATGTCCGACGAGAGGATGCCAATAAAAGCCCTTGAAGCAGTCATTAACGAAGTTGTTTCGATCAAGCTGAAGGATCAGCGAGTATTTCGCGGTAAACTCACACGTTGTGATGTCTACATGAACCTGACTCTTGCAGATGCAGAGGAGCTCGAGAGTGATGAGGTAAGGGCAAAATACGGGTCAATTCTCATCAGAGGTAACAACATCCTTTGGATACAGATCCCTGAATAGAAGTCTAATCTACAGGTCGTAGTCTGTTGGCCTACGTCTGTAACTTTCAACCAGCTCGACAAGAGCCTCCTCCCCCTGTTGGCGTGCTCGTTCTTTTGCCTCGCGCATGAATCCTTGAAATTGCTGTTCGAACCGCTTCCGACTAATGTATGCAAATTCATCAATTCTCTGCAGTTCTACATCCTCCGCACTAATTACGGGTATTGTGGCCCGAACCAGTTCGCCCTCAGCAAGATGGGAGAGGGAGGCATTCACTATTACTGCACGGATTCCACGTTCGATCAAAAGCCCGGCAGTCTGGGGGCCACCCCCACTTGCGTCCTCAAAGAGAACAATGTCGCCTGCACGTAGGCCAATGGAGCGAGCGTAGTCCTCAATACTCTCTCTTGTAAAGTGCTGAATCACCTTGACTGCGATCATGTCACCGCGCATCTCACGACGACGCACGCCTCGTAAGAGCTCAACACGACTTCTGAGACGTTGCACCTGCTTCTTGAGCCTTCGAATCTCACGCTTCGCGGTCAGAAGCTCCGATTCTTTCTTTGCAACCTCACGATCCCGCTTGATACGCCAATAGTTCTCACGATTCATGAGTTCAAGACTATAGGCAAGCTCACTCTCGCGAAACTTGTAGTACTCCACCAATCGGGTAAGATCATCTATTCTATCCGCCAAGTCTTCATTCTTCATCTCAGCCTGCGCTAAACGGGCTCTGAGAGCATCGTAGCGTTCCTGGGTCAGTGGTTCCTCCAGTGGCTCAGTTTCTGTGACTTCTATGACTTCCGACTCCGTCGGGGTCAACTGCGCAATTGCCTCACTGATGGACATGCCCCTCAATACGAGGGCTTTCACCTGATTGCGGTCCACGCGAATCTGTTCATCACGAATCTTGTGGTCAATCTGCTGAAGCTTTGGAAGCACGCTACGAAAGGCATAGACTGCAGCAGTGAGGGCGTCGCGTTCATGAGCATTCGATATTCGTGTGAGTTCGGAGAAGGTTCTTGCAAGCTCCTGCTTTTCTGCAACGGGTATTGGCTTGTTAGGAACGTAGAGTTCAGCACTCAATGTAGATGCAAGCTTCTTGACAAAGTGTGGGACTGGAGTGGTGTCAGTGGCAACTATCACGGGAACACCATGCTCGTACACCAAACGAATTATGTCGGCACGGGTCAATCCCTTGCGACTCTTCAACAAATGAACGGACCCTTCAAATGTGAGAAGACACACGGCTGCAGTGGTCCCGGGATCAATACCCATTATGAAGTAGCGTGGACAAGCCGTCGTGTCAATTGGCGTTGGTTCCAAGGGGAGAAACTCAGCCCGTTTTCGTACAGGGGTGACGAGGATGTTGAAGTCCCCGCCCCTTTTGCTATCAACAAGTCCCTTGATCACAGGCAATGGAGCATATGCTACAATTCGAGAACTTGAGTAGCCAAAGTCGGATGTGCGCACATCTATATCGAAGTCGATCTGAGCCTCTCTCAGCACCGACTCAATATGACGCGTCATCTGTTGAATCTCCGAGTGGAGCTTTCGCCGATACCTATTGGCGCTCTGCCCACCCCGGCCCATCTTTCGACCACGTGTGACCTTGATCTCCGTCTGTTCACCAAAGCATTCCAGGAAATAGCCAACGCCACGTGATGCAAGAAGTGCGGATATACGGGCCGCCTCTATAGGAGTCGGTTTACCCTGCAGTGGAAAGTGAATCTTACGAGCGAGAGATTGGAGGGAGACTTGCTTGGGTGGTACACCAGTGACTTGTACCAGTTTGGTCTCTGATGGAAACTTGTTCATCAGTGCGAATATCGCCTTTGTATCAGGAACTATCTCGAAGATGTTATCTGTTGCAAGATACAGTGGTTTGAGCTCCCGAGCCAATTGAAACAGGTCACGACGGGATACTTCCTCATGTTCTGCAACTACTATGCCATCGCGAAGAATCACACAGGCAAACTTGGGTCGCGTCTTAGAACGCGGACTGTGAGAGGGGTGAATATCAAAACCAATGATGAACTCGTGGTCATCGACCATGTGCCCAGCACTCGAGTGAGAGATTGAGCGATTTGCCTATAAGCATTGACATAGTGATAAAGTCGGCCCTTGCCGAAGACTTTTTTTGTAGTAGGTCGGTGAAAAGTACACCCAAACAGCAAGTATAATAAACCGTTACTTAAACAACCTGCAACTCGAGGTGTTACATTGTGTCAGAAACACTGCATATCAAAAATGATGAAGACATCGAACGCATCGGTAGCGCTCTTTCCTCAAAAACTCGCTTAAGAATCCTTAAACTTCTCCTCCAGGGCGAAAAGGATGTGACACGTGTGGCGAGGCAAATTGGAGGGACCGAGGCCAATGCTAGTGCCCAAATCAAGATACTCTCTGAGGCGGGTCTCTTGGATTGCCGATATGAGCCGGGTCAACATGGTCTCAAGAAGATCTCTCGAACTAAGGTAAAGAGAATCATAATTGACTTGGAATAGCACTTCACTCAAGTGGAATCACACTGGCACTAGGTTCTCATTTCGTCTTGGTGAGGCCCACTGTCAGATGTGCCTTCCATCTCTGTATTCTCTTTAGTATATTGTCACGTTCCTCGGGACGAATCCCTTTGGTCCCGCGCTTTTTGAGAAATTGCAACACAATGTTCATGTCTCGTTCTACTCTGTCATTGGGATGCTCCTTCGTGATTAGCTGCGTCTTGGCACTTTCAAGATACGTGGCCAGATCTTTGGCAATGACCTCCCCTGCTTGAACCCTGCCTGCAAAATCATCCAAGACTGTTTCAACAACTGATGAGAAGTCAACATCCCATTCTAGCTCGGAGGAACTTGTACTTGAAACAGGAGCAGCTTCAGATTCCACAGTGGCATAATCGGACTCGTCGGAGGTGGAGGTTGGTGATGAGAATCCCCCAATGGAGGACGATGTCCGTCTATCACTCGCCCCGGAGAATAGTGCGGTAGGGACGGGGGCTTCTTCCACGGGTGCGGACTCGGAGGAATCAGGTACATCAAGAAGACGACGCAATTCTCTAAACTGGTCAAATAGCTCAACAAGACCACTCTGCATATGGTCGATCAGTTTCTTGATTTCTTCCTCTTTGCGTGGGGACATTCTTACCCATCTCCGCACCGTATGGTCAATAATATAGGTGCTATTTGGACTTTTGGCTCTTGTTGCGAACACTATCTGTCAGCACGTCTAAGTGCTTCGGTCAGGTCGGGCACTTGGTCCTTAGGCTCGAACTTTCGTTGGCGGATCTTCACAAAAGCTGGCACCGATACAACCTCACCCACAAACAGAGCCTCTCCAACCTCAAGCGTTGTTATCGCGTCAAGTGCCGCTCTATCTATTCCCTCGCTGCTTCGTCCAATGTGGTCCAGATCGTATGGATTAGTAGTTCTGAGAATCGCTTGATTGCTACACTGGCTCAGAACTGTTGTCGACAGACGGACCGGCCTCTGAGAGACGAGACAAAGAAGCGCTTGGAATTTTCGCCCCTCTCGTGCAATAGTTTCGATTCTGGGTTTCGGAAGGGCGAGTTCCTGCCGGCTCTCAGGACAAAATTGATGGGCCTCCTCCAGTACGAGAAGGAATGGGGGTATAGCGCCACGGCGTCTGAGATAAAGAAGTTCGTTCGCAAGATATGAGACCACAATCTGCTTCTTCTTCAGAGAGATGAAGTCACTCAGGTCAAGAA
>JAGSHP010000064.1 GCA_029855925.1 Candidatus Thorarchaeota archaeon
CAACTGAATGCGGAGATCGAGTCTCTGAAGGATCTTCTGTCACACGCAAAATACATTCGTCGCAACCTCATCAAGGGTTTCGTGGCAGACTGGGTCTTCCAAAAGCGGTTGGTTGGCATAATTCGTGCAGCCACTGACAGATACATCACGGAGTTCACGAACGGTCAATATACGGAGATTGATCTTGTTCCGACCAAGGCCCGCGGCAGGTCGGGCTCAGGGCTCGCACTGAGAATCAAAGATGTCCGCGACAACCTCACAAAGACCAAGGAACAGCTCAGCTTCGGCGACCGTACCGCAGTAAGTCTGGCTCTCCGGTTGGGCATTAGCAGAACTATGAGCAGCATTCGTCCACTGAAGGACAGCCCTGCTCTCACACCACGTGTCAAGAGCGTACTCCTTGACGAGCCACTGGCCGGCCTTGACAAAGAACGACGGACCGCTGTTGTCAGAAACCTCATGAACGATCGCGGATTCGAGCAGATCTTTCTCATCACTCATACTGATGTATCGGAATGGGATGATGTCTCGGTCATCGATGTTGAGAAGACAGGCAGGGCAAGTACTGCAACGTTGAAACGTGCAAATGAATAGCCGCCACTGTTGTCGTTAGGTATAAGTGTTTCAAGTATTAGACCGTGGCTATGTTTCTCCGCCGTATTGGAAGAGGTATACTTTACTTCATGACCGAGTACGGTCTCCTTCTCATCATTCTGCTGGTGGGACTCTACATCTGGACAGAAGTCTTCCAATTGGCGCTTGCAGACTATCTAGACTCGCCCTATTGGAACACCCGAAGTGTGTGGCTTGGCACGGGCGAGTATCCCATCTGGGACTATACAGTAACGTACCAGTTTGAAGGATACTCTGATTACTCCTTCTTCTATGTTCACTGGGGCAATAATTTTCTTCGTGGGGTCATGCCCTACACGGACGAGTTTGGTCAGATTGACCTTGATGGAGTCACCAACTCCAACGGACTCTACATCTTTCCCCCACTGTATGCGGTCCTATATGCTGCTGGAATCGCTCTGAACTTGGATGGGTACTGGGGTATTGGACTGCTACTTGCAGCGTTTGGCTATCTCACAGTCTTTCCCACCTACGGGATTGCAAAGACTCTCTCAGGCAACAGGCATGTTGGTGAGACGGCAGCGCTCACTTATCTACTGAATCCCCTCGTTCTCTATCACATTGACTTTGTATGGCTCAATCCATCACCGTTCATATTCTTCTTCTTTGCTGGCTTCTACTTCATAGTCCGTGGTCATCGCCATGTTGGCACGATTCTGATCGTCACGTCAGCACTCTTCAAACAGATGGCATGGTTCTTGGGGCTCCCTCTTGTAATCTATCTGCTTCTAGGCCCTGTTGCACCATTTGATGGCGTGGAGACCTCCGATGAGCAGGGGGCACGCCACGCAATTCTCCAACGCTTCAAGCAGTTTGGAATCAGTGTGGTCGTAGCGGTCTGTTATGCTGGGGCCATTCTGATCCCATTCCTCTTGACGCAGCCCAACATGCTTCTATACATGGGGCTTGCTGGTGGTGGGTTCCCCCTCGAGTCGTTCACAGAGCCCCCTCCGTACAGTGGCACAATGCGGCTGGCTGTACTTCCAGTCGTGGCAGGACTCCCTGACGTTGCACAGGTGATTGACTTTCTGGTCACGAACTACATCCTGCTCACGATGGGAGTGGTCCTGTTCATTATCATGATGGGATTGGTCGCGCACAAAGAGACAGGCTCGGCTCACTACTTCCGACGCCTACTATTCCTCACGATGATGATGATGCTCTGGGTCCACCTCATGGGGCCGCGGGGTGTCTACAAGTATTATTTCACTCTCTTCGCTCCCTTCTTCTCAATCTTTGGTGCAGGGCGAATGGTCTCTGGCAAGACGGATGAGATCAAGTTCTCTCCAGTCATGCTGTTTCTCCCCCTCGCTCTCAGTCTGCTCATCATTATTCCTAATCGGAATGTATACCTCGCCGGTGTCATACTGATCATGATTGGCTACGCACTTGTTGACCTCGTCGGCGACTTCTGGTTCGTCCTGACATCGCCGTGTCGATGGGTCTCCAGTGTGCTCGGGCCGCGTATCCATGCGTTCCGAGAGTCACATGCCAATCTTGCCACCCGCATGACCTCACTACGACATCCACATCATGGTTCGGAGGGCTCGTGAATGGTAATGATGTCTGATGCTCGCGACCGCCTGATTAGACTGATGAATGAGCATGCTCTGTTTCTTCTGACACTGGTGGGTGGTGCCTTCATATGGGGTCTCGTCTTCTGGCGTGCAGCCTCTACCTTTGGTGGTACTCCTCCGTTCAGAGCGGTATGGAATGGCACAGGCACGCTTCCCATCTTTGGCTATACGATTACCTTCAACTTTGAGGGGTGGGTAGACTATGATTATTACTATGTGAACTGGGCTGATCAGTTCCTTCACGGGGTCATCCCATATACGGATGAATTCAATCGAACGACCATCGGCGGGGAGACCTATACAACCCCCTACTTCTTCCCCCCTCTGTATCTATACCTCTGCGCCACTGGACGTCTCCTGCCCATCCAACCCGCTGGCATTGGTTTCCTTTTAACATTCTTCGGTCTATTGACCGCCGTTCCAATATATGGAATCGCCACATACTTGTCGGACGATACAATGGTGGGAGTTCTGGCTGCAACATCCTACCTCTTTAATCCCATAGTGCTCTACTATACCGCGTTCGAATGGCTCAATCCCGCCCCCTTCGTATTTTTTGGAATGTTGGGCCTCTATCTTCTCATGACCGATCATCGAGTGAGCGGTGCTCTCGCAATTACCACCTCAGCTCTCTTCAAACAGACCGCCTTCTTCTTCGGTCTGCCACTGATTGCATATCTGATCAAGCGACCCCCCAGAGAGGACTCGTCAACAACTGAAAATGCCGATGAGAACTACGAAGGTGATGACACTGACGAAGAAAGAGAAGAGTATGACAGCACCCGCCCCTTGGGCGACCAACTCGATCTCAGAGGTTTCCTTAAGATTCTGGCAATCATCATTGCATATGCAGCTCTGTTGTCCATGCCCTACCTTCTCGACCCCGCGAATTATATCTTCTATATATTCGTCAAACCTGGTATCACGAAGATTGAGGATCTGACTGTGCCGACCGAGTTCACGATTCCTGTCACTATGGTCATCCCTCTCATAGTATTCAACGCACCGATGTGGCTTCGCGAGTTTGTCAATTTCATCACATATTCGTCAATTGCCCTCATAGCTGGAATGTCAGTGTTTCTCATACTCATGCTCCTTGAGATCAAGGATGACCGCAATCTACGTGAGTATTGGCGGCGGCTCTTCTATCTCATGTTCCTCCTGCTCCTATGGGTTCACCTCTGGTCACCACGTGGGATCTACAAGTACTACCTTGTGGCACTCGTACCGTTTTTCACAATCCTATCCGTGTCAAGAATGTGCGCACGACAGAAGGGACACGTTCAGGTCAGTCTCTGGATGATGGTTCTGCCCATACTGTGGTCCCTTGCAGTCCTCTTTACACCCAGGAACCTCTACATCTTGATTCTTGCAGCAATGTTTCTAGTCTATCTGTTACAATCGTACATTGGTCACGTTTGGGGCCGCGTTGTGGGGGCTGTTCGTGTGCGCGTTGTCCGTTCGAAGGTTGGCTCCTAGCTTGATGCCTCAGCCTCAATCTTGTCCAGCTCTTTCTTTTTCTTCTTAATGCGCCTCTCTAGGTTCTTAATGCGCCCATCGAGCTTGGCAACTTGTTCCTCATATGTTTCTCTGGGCATCGCGCCTGATTCATGCCTCTCCTCTATGTGTTCACGGAGCTGCTGGATGGAGGATATCTCTTTCTCCAATGATAATATATCGGACCTGATGGCATCTGCCCTGTTCTCCTCAGGTCTCTTGAACTGCTTTGCTGGAATGACGAGCCCGAGTTGCTCTTGGGTCTTCTCGGCAAACTGTTGAAACTGATCTCTGAGGCTCTCTATGCTGTCATCAATGTGAGTGATTCTCTTAGTCAGATCATCCATGCCCTTTTGGATATTGAAGATCGTGTCAATGAGACGTTTAAGAGTTGTATCTATCTCCTTGACCTCACTCCGAGCCACCTGTGCAGTGGTCGCGGCTATCGTCTTTCCCGGTGTCTTGGCGACCTCACTTGGTTTCACGGTGGCCTCAGTCCCACAGAGCCACCTAAAGGCATTCACCGCAAAGACGGCATTGCCCTCATTCTTCAGTCCTCCGCTTCTGAAGATCTCATAGCTACCAACACATATGACTCTGCCCTTTCCGTGTTCTGCGATTGCTATTACGGGCTGACTGGCTGGGTCTGCCACCTCTGAGGTCTTCGCAATGACCTTCGCATCTTTTGTAGTCCTTAGTGTGCATGATGCGGGAATCACTAGGTCAGTCACACCCTCTGTCAAAGGATGACTCGTAAGGTCCCGGATAATTGGCATTGTCGGCACGCCCGCATTGTTTCTTGTGTCCTTTACTGCTGTGTTCTCGAAAATGATGCCAAAGTCCTTCGAGATCTGGCTCATATTATTCATAAGCCCACGGTCCCCACCAGAGAGCGAAAGAAGCATGAGGTTCCCGCCTTCACGAACATATTTCTTGATTGTATCAATCTCTGATGGTCGGAGTTTTGAGCTATTAGGGCATCCAAAGACAATCACATCTGCTTCCCTCAACTTACGCGGAAGTATCATGTACTCCTTGTACGACTCCACACGAAATCCATTCTCTTTGAGGAGGTCAGCCAGCTGAGAATAGGTCGAGTCCAGTCGTCCACGTTCATTCTGAGTCTGATCAAAGAAGATGCGTCTTGTTCTGCCGCTCATAACTGTTCACCTTTATTGCCAGCTCTCTCAGTATGAGGCACCGCTAATGAGACTTCCGCCGATAGGCGAAAAGCCAATTTTTATCTTAGAGTGATGGTATACAATCGAACCATGAGCGAACCTGCAGATTGTATCTTTTGCAAAATCGCCAAGGGCGAGATTCCCTCCTCCCTGATATTTGAGGACGACGTTTGTATGGCTTTCATGGACATCTTTCCTGTGAAGGCGGGGCACTGCCTCTTGATTCCCAAGAAGCACTATACCAACATGTTTGATGTGGACCCCGAGGTGGTCGCTCATCTGGGTCGCAGACTTGCAGAACTGACCCGAAAGGTGAATGCCGCCTTCAAGCCAGATGGGGTCTTGAATATTGTAGCAAATGGTGTCGGTGCGGGTCAAGAGGTTCCGCATCTTCATATTCATGTCATTCCTCGGAACGAGGGGGACGAGTTCCGTTTTCAGTTTCCTAAGAATTATCGTGATGAGATGGCACCCCGCGAAGACCTTGATCGCCTTGCCCGTCTTATCGGCGAATCATAGATCTCCCGGTGCGTGTCAATGATGCTCATAGTTTGAGCAGATTGAGACCCGTGGGCTCATCCACTGCTCTTCGAATCTCGTCATGGAACTCCGTGATCACTATCTCGATGGTGACGGACACCTCAGACCCCTTCAAGAGATGCCCTCCGTACGTACGCCCCGTTCTGTCAGCCACTACCATATGCGCATGAACGACCACAGTCCCATCAGCTAGGCGCGATATGTTTCCCATACATGATACAACCTCGAGATCCTCGTCCACAGAGAAGTCGATGTACTTTCCCGATTCTCGATCAAAGTAACCAAGGTGCGCCCTTGCCACAGCACCAATTAGCTGAAGCTGACCGCCCCTCACGTCGTACTTCCGTGCAAGGTCCTCCATGCTCGCGAGTATGTCCTCACCGGGCATTAGTCGCGCGACGATTGTTCTCTTCGTACTTGTGATGATGCTGTCTGTCATGAGACTTGGTCTGGTGTTGTAATTTATCAATGCTTCATTTTAGGGCTCTGTGTGAAAAGTCGATGACGTAATACAAAGTGATGTGACCAGACCCACTGCATCTCACGATCTATGAACTACTACAAATCATACGATGCAGCCAGGTCTCGTC
>JAGSHP010000327.1 GCA_029855925.1 Candidatus Thorarchaeota archaeon
CACTTCGTTGACCAATTGGAATTAGTAACCGGCATCCGAATATTACCTATTAGTATGCAATCACATCGAGAGATAGAGCCCCACCACCCAGATAGTATGCCTAGTGGCAAGGGAAGGTGCTTCATAGTGGACCTGATGTTAAGAGTAGATGGCAAGGGGCCGTTGGATCATGGATGTGGCTACTGCAGTTGCATTGCGGTCTACTTTACAAAGACCTGTGCGTTCTGTGATTCGGCGTACGATATGACAGTGGAGATGTTGCAGGAATATGGAGTGCCTGAGTCAGCGATTACCAAGATCGATGTTGAAGGTCGGTGTTCATGTGGTTGTGCCGATGATGTCCAGACGGTTCCGTTGATTCGCGTATGCAATGAAACAATCGATGGAATCCCCGATGAGAATCAGCTTCACGATGCAGTGCTGCGAATCCTGATGAAAGACTGTCTGCGTGCTTGATTACACATCAAGGCGGATGGTCTCCCAACGAACACGACCAGCCTCCACTGCCTCTCGTATCTTCTTTTCGGTTCGGCTGAGTCGCGCATCACCAGTCTTAATGTCGGCGAGAATGACCGTAATGGGCTCGTCGGTGTGATTCTCCTTGACCCGTGTGTACCCGTGGAAGATCACATAGTCAATGGGGGCGCCCAGAAAGCGCGCGTCGCTGGGATCATATGGAAAGACATCACGAAGCAGAGGGACTATCTGTTCAGCAATCTTCCCCTTCAGAACACTTCTGCTACGGGAGGCAACATCTCTGCGCAGCTTTTGCTCTTGCTCAGCCCAGAGCTTCCTAAACTCGGCCTCGATGACCGCAATCCTGTGGCGAAGGTGTGCCTTCATTGAGAGATATACCACAAGTGTGAGGAGGAGACCAATTCCGAGCCCTATCAGGACATCTTCAAGAGGCATGTCGAAACGATGTGGTCATTGAAATATAAGGACGGGTATTAGCTTGGTACGACGACAAAAAAAAAAGGGGAGGGAGGGAAGATTCCCTCACTTTACATAGAATGGAACACCAAGATTATCCAGCATGACGGGACAACTGTCTGGCTGCTCAGCGATCACAAGTGGTCGTGCGTACCAGAAAGCATCCTGCAGATTGTCGTAAGGTCCATTCAGGAGACCTTGGTCACCGAAATAGTAGAAGAACAGTGTGTTCTCTAGTGTGCTGTAGTCCCAACCATACTGATCCGCCTCGGCAGCTGCAATGTATAGCGCGCCGTCCCGGGTCTCGTAAGGCTGATCAAACATACCACCACTGAAACAACTGCAATAGACAGCTGCGAAGTGTGTGGATTCAAGTTCCGAGAATCGGCTGGCCATGTACGAGTCGGTCACTGCAACAAGATCGTACGATACAATGCACTCGTCATAACCATCAGACTCTATGTCAGTGTCCCAGGTTCCATCCTCGATTCGTGAACCGTGTCCGGAGTAGAAGAACACGACCTCAGAGTTGGGGCCTTCATTGGTGATGAGCCAGTCAAGGAGTAGCACGATGTTGTCTGCAGTCCCTGCATCGTTTAGAGCAAGGGCGTAGTTGTAGCCGTACCCCTCTAGGATTTGAGCCATCTCAAGAGCATCATTGTCGGGATCCCAGAGATCATTTGTAGTTCCCTCATAGTCAGAGATCCCAATAATTACCGCCCATCTGTCTGCCGTACCAGTATGATATACAATCTCAGTGGGTGTGGTCGTTGGAGGACCGCCACTTCCTCCGCCTCCACCGCCAGAGCCGCGCATAATCTTCTGGGTGCTAGCCATTGCCATTGATGGCATGAGAAGCGCCAGTGTAAGGCCCAGCAGGATGACAGCGGATATAGTCCGTCTCATAGTTTCTCTCTCCAATCGGGTATCAAACCCGATGTAGGCGATAAATTAAAACTGACTTAAAAATGCTTTTGAAATGTTCGAATCAAGTACACTTATATATTTGGTGAAAAAAATAGAGGGCGGTGAAACCATTGAGTAGAACAAAGAGCGTGCTCCTATTTGTGATACTGGCAGCTCTAGCAGTTCTTCCACTTGCTCATGCGGCCCCTACACAGACGTTGACTACTGAGTCAAAGTCAGTCTTCATACTAGATGCATATTATGACGATCTTGATGGGGACTCCCAGCTTGATGACATTAAGATACTCGTTAACTTCGACCTAGATGAATACGGTTCGAGCCGAGTTGATATTAATATTGCAATCACTCTGCCCTCCGGAACCACATATGCATTCATCGTGAGCGTGAGAAAGCCACCCACATACTCGATTCTACAGATTGACTGTTTTGACATGGCCTATGAGAGCGGGTGGTATGAGGTTCAAATGGTAGCGTTTCTCTCGGGAAGGACAAGTGGTAGAATCACAATAACTGATGTGTTCTCCTTCGATCCGCCCACAGGTGGCGGACCAGGACTGCCCACTGTGAGCGCATACTTTTGATGAGAAGGCTGTGCATAAGTGAATCACGATATGCTCAAGCTCCTCTTCAAGCTCCAAGAGATGCCAATGGCACCTGCGAAGAAACTTGCAGAGGAGATCGGAAAGTCTACACCAACGGTCATTGCGTGGCTTGAGAGGCTCGCCCAGGAACAGGTCTACATGGGAGTGAAGCCGGACCTCAAGATACATCGCATGGGGCTTGAGATATATGACTACTTGCTTGAGATATCGTCCTACGAGAGTCTGACAAGGATTGAGAAGTTCTGTGAGGTGCACCCGTATACCCTCTATCGGTCGAGAGTATTTGGTGGAAAGTATCATGGAATGTTAGTGCAGTTCAGACAGCCACCCGAGGCATTCCCATTCCTCGAACGGGCATTCGAGAGAATGAGGGACGAGGGACTGATCCGGTCGGCTCGGGAGATACCCTCTCTCAAGGAGGTGTACGGGTCGATCTACACACGACCTCGACTTGACGCGTGGGATCCTGAACGGATGACATGGCGATTCGATTGGGAGAAGTGGTGGTCTCAAGAACCACGAAAAGGCTCTAAGAAGTCATCCCAGGGCATGGGTGGCGAGGCGAGTGCAAGTGATATGTTTGAGCTTGACTATCTTGATGCCCAGATTCTACAGCATCTCACAGATAATGCACGTCAAAAGAACATTGACATAATCAGAAAGCTGGGATTCGACCCAAGAAAGGGCAGCATCCAACAGAAGATATCAAAACGCATTCTTCGTCTGCACGACGTGATTGACTCATTTAGGGTCTTTATCAACTGGACTCACTTTGACGTCTACAACACACCAATGTTGATTGTCAAGGCACGGCAAGAAAAGACTGACCGTCTAATAGCAAAATTGAGGGAGGGGACATTTCCATTCTCGTCAAGCGTTCGTAAGACGCCTGAGGGCTTTGTGTGGTACGCACGACTTCCGTCTGCCCACTTCTCCGAGTTGATGTCACTCATCTGGCAACTTGTTGAGGAGTATCAGCTACTGATCATTGACTACAAACACTCTCAGACATACGGTCTGTGGGCTGAGACCATTGACAAACAGACTGGTGAGTGGAAGTCTGATGAGGAGTTCTGTTTGAAGCGGCCGTTAAAGGACATTGGTCTCTGAGAACATGGCGTCTGCGCACATATCAACATTAATCATCTTGAAGAGTGAGTAGTATGTGAGATGTGAGGAGAGGCAAAGTGAAGAGAGCGGAGATTTGCATCCCCATTCTTCTTGTGCTACTGGTTGCAACAGTCCCATCTACCATTCACACATATGTGAGGAGCGAGCCCTCTGATTTGGCTCAGGCGGGAACGGAAATCATTGCATTCTCGTCAAACGTCCTTCTCTCCACTGATGACTCATCATATCCCCACCATGTAGAGGTGACAATGACTCTTGGAGAGAGCGGACAGATTTTCGTTGGATGGAAGAACTCCGAAACACACAATGGTGGCGGCGCCTCAGTGAGCTGGGTGATGAGCGCAGATGGAGGCCATTCATGGAGTGCCCCCAGTGAGATGTCCAATTTTGGCGGTGGCGACACACGACAATCAGATCCCTGGATGAGGTGGCACAATGGTGTCTTGTACTATGCATACTTGGAGTATGGGACGGATCCCGAATTCTCGCAGATAACGGTTGCAAGATCCGATAACAGTGGCGCAACGTGGAGCATGGTACCTGCATCCTTTGGGGACTACTTCGCAGACAAGGAAACCATGACCATCTCTGACAATGGAACTATCTATGTTGTGTATGACGATGTGGATACGTCCGAGAATGGGAACACGACTGTCAAGCTCTCAAGGTCAACAGACGGAGGAAAGACATTCTTCGATATGAGCGAGGTCTCGGATGACCCGGATTCTGGTCATGTTGGACCCTACGCAGTGGTTGGCGCAGATGGAGTTCTATACGTTGCATGGTCTCATTTCACAGATGATAACGGTAACATACTATTCGATAGTAGCGATGATGGCGGACTATCATTTGGAAAGGACAGAATCGTAAATACGGATGGGAACTATTCCAAGTTCGTTATCGTAGATAATCATCCCAGCCGTGTGACACTTCCAGTTCTCAGATTCGATCCGCATGGCAGGCTCTATCTTCTCTGGGCAGACACCTATCCCGACTCGGAGGCATTCGATGTATATCTGCGATACTCTGATGACAATGGACTGACTTGGAGTGACAGAGTGAGAATAAACAATCGGACCAGCGGAGACCAGTGGAATCCAGAGATGGACATTGATCCACAGGGAAATCTCCACATTGCATACTACAGTGAAGAGGGAGCCTACTATCGTCCCTACTATAGAATGGTCTCATTCGAAGGAACAGACAGGAGCACTCCATTCTTGGGGAACGAGGTGCCGATAGCAAGCGAGCGAACATCGAATGTGTTCTCGAGGCCTGGGGAGTACTTGGGCATTCGCGTGGACAGCAACAACCGCGTTCATGTGGCGTGGGCGGATGGTCGAAACAGCGAGATGGATGTGTTCTATGCGTACGGTCTGACCGCGACCCCCACATCCACGGTGACAACGTCTACAAATGGAGAGACAACAAATGGCACAGACATATTCTGGACACAGGAGAGAATACTGGCATTCGTGCTTGTTCTGAGCATAGCTACAATCTTGGTTGTGAGGATAGTGATCACTGTCATCAGACGAAGCAAGACTGAATGATCGACTCATCTATCCGGTTCAATCTAGTCAGTGTCCTCACGAGCGACAAGGAGGACCATTCCGTTTCTGCTGACCACTCGCACTCTTGTGCCTGCAGGAATCTCATCGCCTTCTGTCCGAGCATGCCAAATCTCAGCACCAATACGAATCCGCCCATCATCAGCTGTGACGTGAGAGATTGTCTCACCAATCATGTCTGTGACGTCGTAGTTTCGAGGAACATCATTGAGTACAGGATAGAGTAGACGGTACTTTGCAGCAATGAGGATGATGAAACCGACAACTGCAATGACTGCAAGGACTTGGAAGTAGTCTGGAAAGATCCAGTAGATTCCTGCCAAGATGAGTAGTAGGATGATGATCTCATCGAGATTGATTACAAGGAATCTCATTCGTGGTGACAGTCGTTCCATCTTCTGCGTCTCCCATAACTGTACATATGGTTCTCCTATTCGGTGAAAAGGTTTTGTGCAGCCCTGTTGCATGAGTCGGCTGGTTAATATCATACATGGTTACGGGGAGAGTGAGGCTGTACTATGAGGACCGAGACCATCCAGTTCATGGCAGGAGCCGCACTTCTCTCCGCATTCACATATATTCCAATACTAGCCAGAGATCATCTAGGCCTCGACGAGTTCTATGTGACCCTTCTAGTCGGAACCTATGCGGCAGCCTCATTCATCTCCAGCTACATCTTTGGGCGGGCAGGCGACATATACGGTAGGAGAATTGTGCTGAGGCTGGGTCTGCTCCTGTCAGCAGTGACCTTTGGTTTCCTGTGGTTTGCAACGGATTCGGTCTCGCTGTTCATCATAAGGGCTGCAAACGGATTCTCAGTTGGTATGTATCCCGGAGCTCTTGCAGCGTACGCTCATGACTCGGAGATGAAGATGGGGCACTTCGCCACATTCGGGAGTCTTGGATGGGGCGTGGGAACCATAATTGCCGGATTTGCTGCGGGATTCAATATACACTACGCGTTCGCCACATCAAGTCTATTCTTCATGTTCGCCTTCGGGAGTGCATTGACCCTACCCAAGGTCAACCGTGTCAGGGTGCCAGTTCCCCTGTTTCCCGTTGAAACACTCAAGCGTAATGCGGCCATCTATGCAGCTGTGTTCATTCGGCACAGCAGTGCCTTCGCAATCTGGACATTGTGGCCACTCTTTCTGGCTGACATTGGTGGAGATCTAGTGATGATAGGAATTGTTCAGGCTGCGAACTCGATCTCCCAAGTCGTCTTCATGGCAACTATCACAGACCGCATGAATTGCAGGAGCCTGGTCACTCTGGGGCTCGTTGGAAGTGCAATAACGTTTCTTTGGTTCACACTTGTCACCAATATCATTGAGATCCTTCCCTCACAGATATTGCTCGGGTTCTCATGGGCATGTCTCTATGTTGGCGCACTCAAGTTTGTGACTGAGAGGAACATAGAGAAATCGACAGCATCAGGACTCCTGTCATCCGTGATGTCTATAGCTGGGGTCTTTGGTCCCATCTATGCAACTATCTTGTATGCAATCTGGCCGGACTATCATCCCATCATGTACTTCGCCGTGCTGATGTCGGTCATTGCGCTGGTAATCTTCAGAGCCTCCAGCAGCGAAGACGAAACATCAGTTGGCGACTGAGGAGCGCGGCACGACTCATCTCTTGGGCCTGGCGCGCGTCAACCAAAAACTGAGCTCATTTTCGCCGTGCCCGGAAACTGTTGGCGTGATTTCAAGGATAGTAAGATGCCTCTCAAAGAGATTGGTCAGGTCCTGTCTTGAAAATGCATAGGGCTGCGTATTCGGAGGCGGATAGCGGGGTCCACGGATGATTCCGACATATTGACCTTCATCTCGAAGAAGTGATACAATCCTCTGAACATATCGGGGTCGCATCTGAGGCGGAAGTGTCTGAAGGAATGAACGTTCAAAGACCACGTCAAATTGGTCGGCCAGTGAATCTAGCCCATAGATGACTTCGGCCTGAATGACATTTAGCGAAACGCCCAATGATACGGCCCGTGCCCTTAGAATGGAGATGGCTGTTGGAGAAATATCGGCTGCAGTGACATCAAATCCGTGAGATGCAAGATAGAGAGCATTGTCACCATGGCCCGGACCGGGCTCGAAGACTCTACATGGTGTCAACACTCGTCGTTCCACAAGATCCACAAGTGCCGGATGCGGTCTCCCGATGCTCCAAGGAGTCGCTCCACGAGCGTATCCAGTTTCGTTGGCCAGCCGACTTATACATAGATAGTGCGCAATGCCATCGGTCCCTACAAGGTCACGAGCCCAGCCAAGGATGGGAATCCCGGGATTGTCCTCAGACAATGCTTTGCCGCAGATCACACATCTGCCGTTTTGAGTAGTCATAGTTACATTCATCTCAAAGCAGAGGCACTCGCTATATCTTGTCAGTGAAGACAGGTATGCATTCCTCGATGGAGCCTTGAAGGCGTAGCGACGCAATAGCAGACTCATATGCACGAAAGACATCAGTCTTCGTGAGGAATCCCAGCATCTTCTTAGGATTCGCAGGGTCAAGAATGACTGCATGACCCTCAAGTCGTTCCATCATCATATGCAAGACCTCGTCCATGGTCGTATCAAGGCCAACCACAAGAAAGTCTGTCATCATGAGGTTTCTAACCTTGAGTGGATTCCCTTCGGAGTCGTAACGTTTCTCTAGGTCTTCAGCAATGACTGTGCCCACAATATTACCGTCTGAGTCGACTACAGGGAACTTTGTGTGATGGGTCTTGTTCAAGACCCTAAGTGCTTCATCTGCAGTCATATCAGGGGACAGTGTCACAGGATTTCGGGTCATGATCTGTCTTGCGGTAATACTTCGTAATGCATCGACATAGAGGCCCCTCTTGAGGTTGATGCCTCGCAATCGAAGCTTCTCCGTGTAGATGCTCTCGGGCATTATCGTGACAGCCAGCATATAAGAACTGGAGACCGCAATCATTAGGGGGAGTATGAGATTATAGTCGCCAGTCATCTCCATAGTCATTACGATACAAGTCACTGGGACATGCGCAGCACCAGCGAACATTGCAGCCATTCCGACAAGCGCGTATGCCATGGGGTGAGGCGCCATGTCTGGCGCAATGATATTAAAGACTATTCCAAGAGCGCCGCCGATACCAGCCCCCATGAACAGAGTTGGGGCGAAGACACCACCCGAACCCCCTGAGCCTATCGAGAAGGCTGTAGCAAACATCTTGAGAAAACCAAATGTGATGAGAGCCAGAAATGATACAGACCCAATTAGAGCGGCATTTATGAACGCATAACCGCTCCCCATAATCGCTGGAACATATGCGGAGTTAGTTGTAAATATGCCACTATAACCAAAAATCCCTTCCAAGACCACGACCCATGCAGCCAGGAGTCCTAGCATTAGACCACCCATGGCGGGCTTGAAATAGTCAGAACCGCGCAAATGCATGAAGAAGTCCTCAGAGAGATACAGTATCTTGACCCAGACCTTACTTACGACTCCAAAGATCAGGCCCATAATGAAATAGAATATCAATTCAGGATAGCTCGATAGTGAGAGTGACGGAGCAGAGAGCGATGCTGCATCCGCCCCAAAGAAACCATTCACTATTGCAACACCAATAACAGAGGCAAGAATGACGGGTATCACAGAAACGCCAGAGAGTTCTCCAACAAGGACCTCAACACCAAACAGAGCACCACCAAGAGGCGCACTGAAGATTGATGCAATACCGGATGCCAAGCCACATACTACAAGAGTGCGTGTCTCACGTCTGCCCAGTTTGAACATTTGAGCCAGTGCTGAACCAGTCCCGGACCCAATCTGGGCAATTGGACCTTCACGACCGCATGAGCCACCTGAGCCTATAGTAAAGGCCGAGGCAATCGTCTTTATGATAGGTACTTGAGGACGAATCTTCCCTCCCTCAAGAACGTACGCCTCCATGACCTCGGGCACACCATGACCACTTGCCTCAGGGGCATATCGAGTTGTGAGAAAACCACTGAACAGCGAACCGATCACTGGCACAATGATCCAACCCAGCATTCCTATATACTCAGGAATAATGGAGAAGACCACAGACAACCAATAGACTGAGAGTCTAAATACAACGGCTACAGCTCCAGACACAGCTCCGGTGAGAGCGGCCAGCAAATTCAACACGATATTCTGCTCAGACTTGACTCCTTTGATCTTTCGCCTAATCAACGCGCCCCTACTTTGAGCCATCGTCGTTCGCCAGTACCTTCAACAGTATGGTGTGTTTCTTAAGTGTAGTGGCTGAAATATATATTAAAAACCTGTTCTATCAATGATGATATAGAACTGATCATGATAAGGACATTCAAGGATGTCGCGACTGCAATCGGGCTGATCACTTGGAACTGCCCCGTCAAGCAAAATCAGAGGAACAAGACAGTCAGCAGAGCCATTCAAACACAATGGAAAGCTGTACCATCTTGTTCGTAAAAAAAAGAGAGGCGCCGGAGCCAAGCTCCGGCCAAGAAACTACTGAGTTTCAACAATCGCTTTGTGATGGACCTCTCCAGTTCTTACACCAGCCATCAGCAACAATGCAATGACAAAGAAACCAATGGACACGGGATACAAGTATGCAATGGAGGTCAGGTCAAAGATGACTCCTGAGAGCAGTGGACCAAGAATCGCTGCAGACATGCTGGCTAAGTAGTAGAGACCTGTGCCAGCACCCAGTCGTTCCTGTCCAAGCATCTGCCATACCATTACAATTGAGTTGACATTCACCATCGCCCAGCCAACACCCGCGACTGCAAGAACAAGAATGATGGTGACGTAATCAGTAATGAACCAGAGAACAGACAGTGATGCAATCATGATTACGAGACCCACAACAATCGTATTCTTTCGTCCGGCTCTCACAGCAATTGCACCTGCAGGCACGGCAAAGACAACAAAGGCAATTGCAATACCATTTAGCAGGAATGAGGCGTCCGCAGTAGCAAAGCCAAGAACCTCATTGCCGTATTTCGTGAACCAGGTTTCAATGGCGTTGTAACCAAAGAACCACATGAGAATCGCGCCTAGCAGAACAAGAGCAGACTTGTCTTCAGCAAAGGACACCTGGTGGAGCGCCTCTATGATGCCAATCTCACCTGATGAGGCATCTGGCGGAGGCACCTCTGGTTCCTTGACAGTGACGAACAGGATAATCAAGGAAATGACCATGATCACGCTGGTAGTGAGAAACGTCAGGACTGGACCAGACTGTTGCGCAGTGACACCTAGGAGTACACCTATTGCAGGGTCTTGGATCTTGTAGATACGAGATGCCACCAAGAAAGCGAAAATGGCACCAATGCCACCCATCAGGTTGATCACTCCATTTGCCTTGGTTCTGTTTTCGGAGGGGACCAAGTCAGGCATCAATGCCACAACAGGCGCTCGATAGAATGCCATTGCAATGTTGAAGATCGTGATCATTGAGAACATCAGCCAGAAACTTCCAATGGCCCAACCATAGGCGATTAGTGTGAAGAATGTGGCTGCCACAGGGATTCCGACCATAATGTATGGCATCCTGCGTCCCCATCGTGTTCGGGTCTTGTCCGAGTGCGCTCCAATCCAAGGCTGCATGAAGAGTGCAAAGACATTATCGAGAACCATTATGGCACCAATAATCGTGTTTTGGAGGTCGCCCACAATGAACGTCGGTAGAAAGTCTGCAGGTAGATAACTGTTATAGACACTCCAGCTAACACCAGTGGTGAAGAACCCCAGACCAATGGCTAGAACATATAGCCAGTTCATCTTGGATGGGACGCTCACTCCTGATTCTGGATCAGTGATACTGTCGTCATCAGTTGTCAACTTACTCGCTCCATACTTGATAAGTCAGTGTGGGGTATAGAATTACAAACGGTCTTAAATAGAGTAATGAATTGAGAGAAGGCCATTGAAGCAGGTCAAGGAAAAGGAGAGAGGAGGCCTATGTGGCCTCCAGAGATAGGATTTCCTCAAGTGATGGGGAGATTTCACTCTCATTATGGGGTGAAGACGTGTCTCTGGACTCATCACTGTCCAGTTCACGACGACGCACCACTTAATCACCTGCGAAAGTAGGCGTATGTAATTGCTTGAGTCGAAATCGCTCTTCGTGGAGCGACACACTGATTCTTGCTGTTGTCCTTATTCGTCATAGTTTCACCTTCTGAATGAATACAGGGAGGAGAATGCCTCTGCCTGCACTACGTCTAATTTGCTACGAAGCTCCTCGTATCGGTCACGTACTCGATCTTTCGGTCTCATATGGATCACCTCATCATATCTTGTACGTGCGGTAGTCCAAATGATTCCAGTGGCCGTTCTTGCCAATCATATCGATCTTGAGGGAGTCTCTGCAGCACTTTAGTCACCCGCTAATGGTTTGTTCTGCAAACCTTAACACAATATTGGTAGAGTGGTTAAGCCATATAAAGGTTTGCACCACCAACCATTTTGGCATGTTAAGGTTGTATAGCGTACTATAAACACACTTTTATAAGGTTCAGCCCATTAGATGGATAGTCATGACCGCCTCAATGATAGAGCAGCCAGAGGATGTTGATAGGCTAACCGATACGCTCAGAAACATTGAGCTCACCAAGGAGGGGCGTGTTCCTCAGAAGGAACTCGTCTTTGTGACAGAGGAGGAGAGGATTCATGCATTGGATGACCCGGTGCGCCTAACAATACTCAAGACGCTGAAGAGAGGAATTCCGGACACAATTACCACCCGAACAAGAGATGAAGAGAGCGGGGATCTCATAATACGACAACGTGAGGTCAAACGTCATGCGTTGTCAGTAATTGAAATTGTAAAGCTGTCTGCAATGGATGACGAGATTGAGCCAATCACCAAGAACCAAGTATACCACCATCTCCCTCGGCTGATTGAGGCAGGACTTGTTGTCAAATTTGGAACTGTCACAACAGGAAAGAGAACCACGGACTACTACAGACGTACGGCAAGAGGATTTGTGATGGCCACGGCCCCGCGTCTAACGAGCACGAAACTGTTGAAAAGTAAGGTCATTCAGTCAATCCAGAGGTTGAACAACGTCTTTGGGTTCGAGCTCTCCGATGATGAGAAGAGGAAGTTGACCGACCTCATAATCAATGCTTGGAAGATTGAGGCTTCCAGCCGCACAAAGATTGCCGAGATGATCAAGGGAGATGTTGTTGACAGTGATGTGCTGGACTTGTACGAGTTCCTCCTGAATGTATACGCAACGGGAATAGAAGAATGGATATCAACGCAACAACAGATAAGGGGCATCCTGTTCCCAGATGAATGAGTGAACTGATAGAGCCCCAGATGCAAATGCAAAGAACTGACAATGTATGAGTGAGTGCCCACTACAATGCGCATACATTTGTTGCTGTATCAATGACCCCTTCAATGGACTTCAACTTGTCAACAACAAACCGGCTCATCTCATCATTGTCTTTGAACTCGGCTTTTACAATCATATCATAAGCGCCAAAGATGATGTGAACCTGCTTGGTTTCGCTAAAGGACTTGATCCTATCGAATACATCACGAGTTGAATCGCTACGAACCTTTAGCATGATGAAG
>JAGSHP010000408.1 GCA_029855925.1 Candidatus Thorarchaeota archaeon
CTCTGGAACTGCGGATGTTCTCACAGGGGCCGGATATCAGGTGACAAACATCTCGCGCGCGAACCTGTTGGCACACGAACTTCAGGCTCGGAACTTCGATGTTCTTGTTCTGCCCGATATTGTCCCGGAGGACGATTTGCTTCCGGCGATTCAAGAGTTCTGGCTGAGTGGCGGTGGCGTTCTCTCCATTGATGGGTCAATTAACGTCCTCTGCTATACGGGAATGTTGCCCGAGGCATCGGCTGGCGATAACGGATACGGGACATATTGGGCATATGGTACCACCGAAATCCAGACAGTTCAATCCCTGACCCCAGTCACAAGGTCCTACACTGTTGGTGAGGAAGTGAATGTCAGTCATACTAACTACGCCTACTATGACTCGTTTGCTCTTCATGCTGCTATTTCACCTGATTCACAGCTTTCTATACTCTTCTTGAATGATGACGACGTTAACAGGATTGGTGCGATAGCCTTTGACCCAATTGATCGAGGTGGTCGCATCGTACAAATGCTCGGCAGCGTCGACGATTTGCAAGGCACCCTCAACCAGCTCGTTATTGATGCTGTTGACTGGCTGGCACCAAGACCCCGGGCTCGTATTGCCTTTGACTTGAGTCATCAGCCACGACTTGGTATTGACTCTTGGGATAATCTCAGTGCATATCCTGACTATTTCAGGTCGCTTAGGAACGCATACGTGGCGCGTGACTATGTCGTTGACAAGCTCTATCCATCCCCCTCGGGAAATCTCACTGCTGCCCGACTGAATGACTATGACATGCTCATCCTTTTGTCACCCGACTACAACTACACAGCCTCTGAGGTGACTGCAGTAAGGGACTGGGTCGATGGTGGAGGCTCTCTCTTCGTGATGGGTGACAATCCATCCCCCACTTTCGTTCAGCCGGACGATCAGATCAATTCTATTGTACAGCCCATGGGCTTCTTCATTAACGATACGGCAATCATTCACACGACTGCGGAGCCAACAGATCATTTCACAAATGAGCAGTGTACGATCCTCAACTTTACTGCTAATCCTGTTGGAACCATCAATATCACAGACGGTGCTGTTTCACCAGTCTGGGCGGGTGATGGGAATGTCATTGTGGCAGCGACCACTTGGGGTTCTGGACGTGTGGTCCTCTCCGCCGACATGAACTTTGCCGACGACAATCACTTCACTAATGACACAAACGACAAATTTGCAGTCAATGTGGCGAACTGGCTCACGAGCTTTGATGCGCCTGTTATCCTCTACTCAACAGACACCTACTCAGCTCACTTTGAGATTGCATCATCTGCACTGGCTCTGAATGAGATGGAGCTACCGTATCTTCTCGTCCATTCTCTTGCCAATCTCGACGAGTCTCTTAATGCAATGAGCCGTTCTCTGTTGATTATGGACGTGCCGAACAATATTGTTGACAATACCACTGGTACTCTGACCTGCGTCCTAGACTATGTGAATGCTGGCGGGAAACTACTGATGACCACTTATCAGATGAATCAGTATCCTGACCACAACCTCTGGTCGGCACTGGGGGTTGCTTTTAGCGAGTCGTTCACAGACAATCCTACGCTGTACATGTGGGACAGCGCGCATCCTGTCTTCAACACTCCCATTGACTTAGGTGTCACCCAGTTCGACATTGGAACTCCGTATGTCGATGATGGCGACACGGTACACGTGTTTGATAATGCCACATCCCTAGCTGGTCGCACGTCGCTATTCACAGAGAACGAGTCCCTAATCGTGTTGAGAAACGACGAGCAGACGCTCCTCAATAGTTACACTATTGATGTCTTGGGGGACAACGACGACACCGGCTATTCTGATGGCTACGAGTTCTACTTGAACGAGATAGCATTCATGCTGAGACCCACGATCGACAGTCCTACTGACATCGAGTACACCGAGGGAACAACTGGGCACTCCATCACTTGGACTCCACAAAGCCATGCTCCTGACTCATACAGCATCACTCGAAATGGGACTGTTGTCGCCAGTGGAAGTTGGACAGGGTCCCCCATAACAGTGGATGTTGACGGTCTCGGTGCAGGTGCCTACCTCTACCAGGTCACGGTGACCGATCTCTACGGAGAGGTTGCGACCGACGACGTAATAATCCTCGTCGATGCGACGACTACGACAACGACTACCGGAGGCACCAACACAACCACTGGAATCACACTTCCAGGTGGAATCTCCTTGCCTACGAATGTAGTGCTCTACGCCTTGATTGGACTGGTGGTCTTGATCATCATCATCATCATAGTGATCAAGAAGCGTTAGTAAGAATACAGCGGGCTCCAGTGGAGCCCTCCCCTCTCCTTTTTTTTGCACGTACATGTTACTTTCGGTGCACTCTCCGAACCGTTGATGTTCAATCCAATGTATTTGTTTTGAGCATAAGCAACTAGTATTGGCGCAGCGAGTTGGCATCAACCGATTGGCAGATATCGATAAGGTTACAACTGAACGGATACTTTTCTGACAGTCGTAGGTCGAGGCAAGACACGTGACGAGTTTCAGACTAGATGCCCCCTTCGGTCCAACTGGAGACCAGCCACAAGCAATCGACAAACTAGTCGAGGGTCTCGCAAGTGGTCTTCGGCATCAGACGCTCCTCGGTGTCACAGGATCGGGAAAGACCTTCACCATGGCTAATGTGATTGCTCAGTACAACCGGCCGACCCTTGTCCTATCGCACAACAAGACACTAGCTGCACAGTTGGCATCCGAATATCGGCAGTTCTTTCCAGACAATGCAGTTGAGTACTATGTGTCATATTATGACTACTACCAGCCAGAGGCCTACGTTCCCTCAAAGGACATGTACATAGAAAAGGAGACCGACATCAATACGGAGATAGAGCGGCTCCGTCACTCCACAACACGCTCTTTGCGGACCCGTGACGATGTCATAGTGGTCGCCTCGGTCTCGTGCATCTACAGTGTGGGCAATCCTGAGGAATATGACACCATGTCCATTCTCCTACAGGTCGGTGACTTGGTCGAGAGGCGTGACCTGCTCGAACGCTTAGTCGCTCTCCAGTACGATCGAAATGACATGGAGGTCGGTCCGGGGCTCTTCAGGGTAAGGGGCGATGTCATTGAGGTTCACCCCTCCTATGCTCGTAACAAGATTCGAATCGAGTTGGATGACGAGCGTGTCGAGCGGATCTCCATGATAGATGTGGTCACATCCCACAGGATTGAAGACTCTTCGTGGATACAGATATTCGCGGCTAAGCATCATGTGATGAGGCACGAAAAAATTCTCGCCGCGCTCGATGCGATTCAGCAGGAGATGGAAGAACGTGTCGAGTGGTTCAAGCGGCAGGGCAAGCTTGTTGAGGCTGACCGTATTCGCAGACGGACCCTGTATGATCTTGAGATGCTCAGGGAGACAGGGCACTGCAAGGGGATTGAGAACTACTCCCGGTACTTTGATGGACGAAGACCCGGTGATAAGCCCTACACCCTGCTCGACTACTTTCCTGAAGATTTCCTGATGGTCGTTGATGAGAGCCACATGACCATCCCACAGGTTCGGGGGATGTATCACGGGGATCGAGCTCGAAAACAGAACTTGGTTGATTTCGGATTTAGGCTCCCCTCAGCCTTTGACAACCGTCCCCTCGCATTTGATGAGTTCGAAACATACATGAGGCGAGTGATCTATACCAGCGCAACGCCCGGCCCCTATGAGTATAAGATGAGCCAGCAGATTGTTGAACAACTGGTTCGACCTACGGGCTTGCCTGACCCAGAGATCACTGTTCTTCCAGTTGAGAATCAGATCGACCATCTGCTTGGAGAGATACATACTACCGTCACGCAGGGAAATCGGGTGTTGGTCACAACTCTGACCAAGAAATCGGCAGAGATGCTCACCGAGTACCTTGTGGAGGCCGGGGTTCGTGCCCGCTATCTTCACTCTGATATTGGTACGGTTGAACGAATAGAGATCGTCCGCGAACTCCGTCAGGGCAAGTTCGACGTTCTTGTGGGAATCAACCTGTTGCGTGAGGGTCTTGATATTCCCGAGGTGGCTCTTGTTGCAATCCTTGATGCCGACAAGGAGGGCTTCCTGCGGACGGACTGGGCACTGATTCAGACAATGGGTCGTGCTGCACGCAATGTGAATGGCAGGGTGGTTCTCTACGCCGATCATATCTCTAGGGCCATGCAGGCAGCAATCGATGAGACCAACCGCAGGCGCGAATATCAGCTCAAGTTCAACGAGGAGCATGGTATCACTCCATCATCCATTCAGAAGTCAATACAAGACATAGCTCAGGGCATTCAAGGTCGCAGGACCAAGCAGACAGAGCTGGAGGAGTTCGAGACAGAGGACTGGATGGACATTGCAGGACTCATCGTAGACCTTGAGGCTCAGATGAAGGAGGCCGCTCAGGCACTGGAATTCGAGCGCGCCGCTGCGCTTCGTGACGAGATAATCAGGCTCAAGAAACAACTTGAGGGACGAGAATGACCGCCACGACGTCATCACATTCCAAGAAGAGGAAGGAAGAACAGTCATACGATGGTCCACGCCACATCAAGGTCGTTGGAGCCTATGAACATAATCTTCGTCATATCACAGTCAAGATACCTCGTCTTAGTTTCACAGTTGTGACTGGCATCTCAGGGTCGGGCAAGTCGAGCCTAGTCTTTGATACCATCTTCGCGGAGGGGCAACGCCGCTTTGTCGAGTCGCTCTCTGCATACGCCCGACAGTTTCTTGGAATGTTGGAGAAACCCCGCGTCGATCACATCTCTGGTCTGTCGCCATCGATCTCTATCGACCAGAAGAGTGCCGGACGCAATCCTCGGAGCACCGTGGGCACCATTACCGAGATCTACGACTTCCTACGTCTTCTCTACGCACGAGTTGGGACCCCACACTGTCCCCAGTGTGGAAAGGAGATTCATCCGCAGACGTCGCAACAGATCGTGGATCAGGTCCTTAGTCTACCTGAGAAGACCAAGGTTGCGATACTTGCCCCCATCGTGCGAGGAAGGAAGGGTGAGTATCGCAAAGAGTTCAGAAACCTATTGAAGAAGGGTTTCGTGCGAGTTCGCGTCGATGGTTCCTTTCGGGACATTGAAGAGGGAATGTCACTGGACCGTTACTTTGAGCATACGATAGAGGTGGTCATTGACAGACTGAGAGTCACCCCATCTCAGCAGGGACGGATCTCAGAGGCGGTCGAGTCCGCACTCAAGATGGCCGATGGAACCGTGACGATCTCGACGGACGATGGAGACATCACACTGTCTGAGAAGTTCGCGTGTATAGACTGCGGAATCAGTCTTCCTGAGCTTGAGCCTCGACTGTTTTCTTGGAACACGCCACATGGTGCGTGCCCCCACTGCACAGGTCTTGGAGTCGTGCGAGAGTTCGACCCTGACCTCTGTGTCCCTGACACATCACTCTCCATAGCTGAGGGCGCAATCGAGGTCTACAACTGGTTACGCAAGAGCAAGCTCCTGAAGAAGGTCGCAGAGAAACACGGTTTCAGCCTTCATACCCCCTGGCGTGACCTCACGGAGGAGCAGAGGAGGATCATACTCCATGGTAGTGATGATGAATTTGAGTTGAAATGGGAATGGGGCGACACATCTTCGACAATGGTTGTTGAAGGTACTTACAAGCGACGATTTGAAGGACTAATTCCGTTGATGCGACGGAACTATCGCACTACCAAGTCCGAGTACATCAGAAGGAAGCTGGAGAAGTACATGCGGACGCAGTCCTGTCCTGTCTGTGAAGGGAGACGACTCAAGCCTGTGTCGACCGCAGTTCTGTTCAATGGGCGGTCCATCATCGAACTCAATGCAATGTCCATTCGGGACCTCCGTGATTTCCTTCTCAATGCAGAGGTGCCAGCCCACCTCGAACCTGTGGCTCAGCCAATCCTGCGAGAGATCATGGGCAGAATTGACTTTCTGTGTGAGGTCGGACTTGACTACCTGACACTTGACCGACCCGCTCCCTCCCTTGCCGGAGGCGAGGCTCAGCGTATACGTCTTGCAAGTCAGATCGGATCGAATCTGGTGGGTGTCACCTATGTCTGTGATGAACCATCGATTGGACTTCATCCCCGGGACAACCTGCGACTGCTGAACTCCCTCAAGCGGCTCCGGGACCTGGGGAATACAGTCATCGTTGTGGAACACGATGAGGAGACCATGCGTCATGCGGATTACATTGTTGACCTTGGCCCCGGTGCTGGCGCTGAGGGTGGCCAGGTGGTCGTTGCAGGACCACTGGAGAGAGTACTGAAGTCGCGAAAGTCACTGACCGCTCGATACCTTCGGGGCGATGAAACGATTGAGGTCCCAGCCACGCGCCGTGTTCCCAATGGACGCTTCATTGAAATCAGAGGGGCGCGTCATCACAACCTCAAGAACATAGATGTACGAATTCCACTTGGTCTCTTCATCTGTGTGACCGGAGTGAGCGGGAGCGGCAAGTCGAGTCTGATAGTGGAAACCCTCCAGCGTGAGTTGGCACGGCGGTTTCACAGAGGGGAGGCAATCCCCGGCGACCATGATGAGATCATTGGCATTGAGCAGCTCGACAAGGTAATTGTCATCGACCAGAGCCCCATTGGCAGAACGCCGCGTTCCAATCCCGCCACCTATGTGGGTCTATGGACACCACTGCGCGAGCTCTATGCCACGCTCCCAGAGGCGAAGGTCCGCGGATACAACAAGGGCAGATTCAGTTTTAACGTCAAGTCTGGCAGGTGTGAGAAGTGCAGGGGGGCAGGAGTAGAGATCATTGAGATGCAGTTCCTACCGCCGATACAGGTGACATGCAATGAGTGTAGCGGTCGTCGATACAATCGCGAGACCCTGCAGGTACGATTCAAGGGCAAGAACATAGCTGACATCCTCGAGATGCGTATAGACGAGGCTCTTGAGTTCTTCAAGGACATGCCTTCGATTCACAGACGTCTTCAGACACTGTGCGATGTTGGGATGGGCTATGTCAAGCTTGGGCAGCCTGCGACGACACTATCTGGCGGTGAGGCTCAACGGATAAAGCTCAGTAAGTTTCTCTCACGGCCCGCAACAGGGCAGACACTAATTCTGATGGACGAGCCAACTACAGGGCTTCACTTTGCGGATGTCAAGAAATTACTGGAGGTTCTACATCGGCTCGTCGATCTTGGTAACACCGTCATCGTCATCGAGCATAATCTCGATGTCGTCAAGACTGCTGACTGGATCATTGACCTTGGTCCAGAGGGCGGTGATGACGGTGGGTATCTTGTCGCTGAGGGGACACCTGAGGACATAGCAAAGAACCCTCGCTCATACACAGGGAAGTATCTTCGCAAAGTTCTGAGATCATCGAAGCGGCATCAGGAGGCGGGGTCGTGACGGGGTTCATCCATGTCGAGAAGGCTGAGGAGCATAATCTCAAATCCATCACAGTGGACATCCCCCGCGACCAACTCGTGGTCGTGACCGGGCCCTCAGGCTCAGGCAAGTCCACACTCGTATTCGACACAATATTTGCAGAGGGGCAGAGGCGTTACATTGAGTCGCTCTCCTCCTACGCGCGGCGATTCTTGGGCAGGCTTGACAAGCCCAAGGTTGAGAGGATCACAGGTCTTCCCCCGGCGATC